>CAYPZY010000081.1:0-10009 GCA_964415155.1 uncultured Bdellovibrionales bacterium | reverse complement strand
CAAATATACCGATTGAAGCTGGGCCAGGATTTCCCCGGCTCGCGCCGTCTGTGTAAACAATAACTTTTTTGGGCCATTTTGTTTTAGGCATAGATTCATCTCTGTAGCTTTCGAGGTCTAACATTTGGCTAGACTAAATAAGGTTATCTGCAGAGTCAAAACAACATCGCGCGTTAGTGGGCTGTTGCAAAGTAAAAACTAATAGTAAAATTTTTAAATGAACTGGCTGATGTCTTTCTTTTTATCGCAGATTCTCGTAGCAGCAGAATGCAAGTTGCAAGCGAATTGTCATTGCAGGGTAGCCGGGACTACCGAACGTTGGGAACAAGCTTACTGTCTTTATTCTCTAGGTACTAATGATCCCAAAGACGAAAAAGTAAAAAAGTGTTTCGCCCAAAACCGTGGAAAGGCCGCTGGGGATTCCTGTCAACAGAACGAACATTGGAAAGTTGAAATCTGCAAAGTTTTTCACAAAAATAACAGCGAAAAGGCGGAACGGTGCAACCGTAAACCCTTCGTTCCAAAAGTTGTTGCCGAAGGATTATAATTTTTTTTAAAGATCTTGAAATCTCATTTAAATTGCTTGTTTTTCGACCGGCTCCATCGGCGGCAGTTGTTTGCGCAATTCTAAAAACTCTTCTGCTAGGGTCTCGGCATGATTGTCGGGGATGAGCTTTTTAAATTCCGGCAAGATGTTTTTTTCTTCATGACGAAGATGCTTCTCAAGTATTTCACTGAGCATAGAGATTCGCGCGTCCCTTAATTCCTGATTGAGGGTCTTTTTGATTTTGTGTGAAAGGCGCACTATTAATTCGTGTTCATCTTTTCCTGTAAGTGCAAAGAGGCGGTGGCCCTTTGCTTCGCAATGTTTTAAATAAGAATATAAAGTGGCTTCCTCCGCACGCACGTGCGCTTCGACAGCCACGATTAATTCATTGATAACTTTTTTCTTACGCGCCGGCGAAGCTGCCTGTGAATTCAGTTCCTTCAAATATTGGCGGATCACATTGTGATCATCGAGAAGATAGCTAACGATTTCCATTTTTGCTCCTTGCAAAATCATTAGCAATATACGGGCCTCTTGAACTTGATTTTATAAGCTTTAGATTTTATGACGAGGCTGAATTCCCCAATGAGACTAATGGTAACGCCCTCGCGGAGCCGCTGCAGCTCCGATAAAAAATGGTAGGGGCTGAAGGACTTGAACCTTCGATCCTTCGGTTATGAGCCGAATGCTTTAACCAGCTAAGCTAAGCCCCCACTTGACGCGCTATTGCTACAAAAAGGAACCAGGTACCTTTTATCCGTTATCAATAAACGCTTTTAATTTATTCGAGCGACTTGGGTGGCGAAGTTTTCGAAGTGCTTTTGCTTCGATCTGACGGATACGTTCACGAGTAACGTTAAAATCCTGACCCACCTCTTCAAGAGTGTGGTCACTTTCTTCACCAATTCCAAAACGCATACGTAAAACTTTTTCTTCTCTTGGAGTGAGGGTGGCAAGAACTCGACGAGTTTGCTCGGCCAAGTTCAAGTTCACAATGGCTTCAGACGGGCTGATGACCATTTTGTCCTCGATAAAGTCGCCAAGATGTGAATCTTCCTCTTCACCCACTGGAGTCTCTAGGCTGATTGGCTCTTTCGCAATTTTCAAAACTTTGCGAACTTTATCCACGGGCATATCCATTTTCTCGGCGATCTCTTCAGGAAGAGGCTCGCGGCCAAGTTCTTGAACAAGATAACGGGAAGTACGAATCAACTTATTGATCGTCTCGATCATGTGCACTGGAACGCGGATGGTGCGAGCTTGATCGGCGATCGCACGGGTAATTGCTTGGCGAATCCACCAAGTCGCATAAGTTGAAAATTTATAACCGCGACGATACTCGAATTTGTCGACGGCTTTCATCAAACCAATGTTACCTTCTTGAATTAAATCTAAGAATTGGAGACCACGATTAGTGTATTTTTTTGCAATAGAAACAACGAGACGTAAGTTTGCTTCAACAAGTTCCGATTTCGCTTTGTCAGCTTCGCGTTCACCTTTCCAGATGGCAGTATGCGTATCGCGAATCCAATGGAAGCTCATCGCGGTTTCTTTTTCAAGACGTTCTAAGCGTTTATGTGCTGTTACTGCCGCAATGTAGAGGCTACGGAACTTATTAAAGTTCATGCCGATTTCAGCAGTCAGCTTAGTTAATTCCTTATCGTTAGCTGAAACAGTTTGGTAACGGGCTGTAAGAGCATCTAAATCTTTTGAGAAGGTTTTTTCAATACCTTCTTTAATTCGACGGCGTAAAGTGGCCATACGATTTACTAAGTTTTTAAACTTAATAACAATACGATTGATAGTTTTACGATTGAAGTTGATCGATTCAAATTTACTCATCAACTTTTCATTATGTTTTTTGATCTCAGCCATTTGTGCTTCATATTCTGTTTTAGAAACAGCTTCGCTTTTCAAAACAGAGAACGGCTTTTCCACTTTCTTTTGGTAGGCCTTCACTTCACCAATCAATTCATGAATTTTTTCAATGTACTCTTGCTCATCGTACTGTGTTTCTTCGTCTTCAAGGCCGCGGAAAATAGACTTAACTTTAATTCGGCCTTCGTCTAAGAGTTTGCCAAGAGAGATAATCTCATGAGTACCAAGAGGTGAGCAAAGCATCGCACGAACGATTTCTCTTTCACCCTTTTCGATTCGTTGAGCGATTTCAACTTCGCCTTCACGAGTAAGTAGCGATACGCTACCCATTTTTTTAAGATAAAGACGAACGGGATCGTTACTCTTAACGTCGCCCTCTTCAACTTCACCTTCTTCAGCTTCTTCTTCTTCCTCTTCGCCCTCGACGGGATCAGCTAAGAAACCAGCTTCGCCTTCAACTGGTTTGCCAATTTCAGCAATAGTGGTTATTTTAGCGCCACTCATCTCAAGACTTTGCATTAAGAAATCTAAAACAGCCGGTGAGATCACTTCAGGTTGAAGTGTGTCGTTGATTTCTTCAATAGTGATTTGGCCGTTTTCTTTGGCCTTCTGTAAAAAGACTTGCAGCTCTTCTTTAACTAAAGCTTCTTGCTCAACGACGCTGAGTTCTTTATGAGCTTTTGCTTTTGTTGTCGCCGCCTTTTTCTTATCCATTTTGAATCCTTCTAACGTTCCAATAAGATCTGAAATTTTAGTTCAGGTATCTAAAATCCCATGTTTCTTTTTGGTTATATTCATAAATTGTTCCAAGTCTTGTTGGCTGTGTTGGCTACGTAACTTGTAAAGCATCTCTTTTTGTTTTTCCTTGTATTTTTGACTACGTATCCAATTAATACAATCATTTAAGAGCTTTTGCTCCATTTTTGCATCTGTCATTTGCAATGCCGAATTTACGTATTTTGTGACAATACTGGGCGTATCCACCATCGTACTTATATACCCTGCTAACTTATTAAAATCATCAGGAAAATTAACGAGATGATTTTTTGCTTGCGAAATTAATTGAGCAAAATCGGCACTCGCTTCTTGCAGGAAATCAGCTGCACTCAGGGTTTCAAGATAAGTTTTGTTTTTTAGGGCCAGGCCGAGCAAATCCAATTCGGCTCGTGACAGCCTTGCCAACCTGATTTTAGCCACTGCTTTTTCCACCAATTTCTCTCTTTGTGAAGAGTCTTCAGTGGGGGTAGATGGGTTAACTTTTTCGGTATTTGTTTGTTTAAATGAATTTAATGCGTTTAGAAGCCACGGTTTGTCGACTCTAAGCCTGATCAGAAGTTCATTGAGGTAGAGTTCTTTGAGAGAATTGTTTTTAGTATCTTGCAATATTGGAGCCACCTTCTCAATGATTGCAAGCTTCTCAAAATTTTGATTGGAAAAACCTTTCATCCAATAACCGAGAAGTCCCACGAACATCTCTTCCGCGTTTTGCAGCGTTTCCTTAAATTTTTGCGGACCATACTTTTTTACAAACTCATCGGGATCGAGTTTTTCAGGAAGCAATGCCCATTTGGGTAGTAGATCAGAGGCTAAAAGAATAGGAAGACTACGTTCGGCGGCTCTAATTCCTGCACTGTCACCATCAAAAAGGACAACGACATTTTTAGTAAAGCGCTGGAGAATCTTGCAATGGTCTGGAGTCAAAGCAGTACCCAAAACGGCGACGACGTTTTTGAATCCAGCCTGGAAGAGGGCTAGAAAATCCATGTAACCTTCAACAACGATCACTTGATCCTCGGCGCGAATGAATTTGCCAGACTCATTAAGTCCAAAAAGCACTTTGCCTTTATTAAAAACGGGAGTGTCGGGGCTGTTCAAATATTTGGGTGTTTCATCGCCAAGGCATCTGCCACCAAAACCAAGAACATCATTAGAAGGGGAGATAATAGGAAAAATAATTCTTCCACGAAAATAATCATAATAGCGAGTTTCATTGGCGCTTGCTTTTCGCCGAACGACACCAGCCGTGTCTGCTATCCGCATGGGGACTTTTTTGTCGGTGAGCGATTGGACCACAAAATTCCACGAATCGGGTGACCAGCCTATATGAAAGCTGGCGATAACTTCGGCGGATAAGCCGCGTTTTTGCAGGTAAGTTTTTGCTGGACTCGTTTCGGGAAGCTTCTTCCACTGTTCTACATAAAGTTTTTCGACAAAGGAGTTTACCTTGAACGTCTCTGTTTTTTGATTGTTAAAATTTGTTTGCTCGGGAGATGTTTGCGTCGGTAGCGGGATTCCCGCTTTGTTAGCCAAAAACTCGATCGCTTGCGGAAAACTTAAACCTTGAAACTCCTCCAAGAAAGTAATGAGATTGCCGCCCTTATTGCAACCGAAACAGTGGTAAACTTGGCGATCTTCAGAAACACTAAAGCTAGGCGATTTTTCCTTATGACTCGGAAAAGGACAAAGTCCCATATACTGAGCGCCTGAACGCTTTAATACAGTATGCTGGGAGATAAATTCCACAATGTTATGAGCGTTACGAACGCGCTCGATGAAATCCTGACTAAACTTCATATTTTAATTTTAACTTAATTTGGCTTTTACAATTTCACTGACAGTTTTGTTATCGGCTGCACCAGCGGTTTTAGCGGCGACTTCTTTTATAACAGCGCCCATTTGCTTGACTGATGTTGCTTGCAAAGCCGCGATCACTTCAGTGACAACTTTTTCAATTTGATCACGACTTAAAGATTTCGGCAGATACTTTTCTAGAATTGCCATTTCGGCTTTTTCTTTATCGGAAAGATCAGTGCGACCAGCTTTTTCAAACTGCTCAATAGATTCTGCCCGCTGTTTTACCGATTTTTTGAGAACATTAATAACTTCTGCATCCGTTAAGGGATTTGGCCGCAATTCAATTTCGCGGTTTTTGATGCTGGAGTTGAGAAAGCGAAGAGCATTAAGGGCAATCTCATTTCTGTCTTTCATTGCTGTTTTGATGTCAGCTAAGATCTGATCCCTTAATGCCATTCAAGCCTCCAATAAATCAGCCGTAACGTTTTGATTTTTTCAAAAGTCTTTTGCGTGCTGAAATAGATTTCTTTTTTAATCTAACGCTTGGTTTTTCATAGTGTTCGCGCTTTTTAATTTCAGAAAGAATACCTGATTTTTCGCAGGTCTTTTTGAAACGACGAAATGCTCCTTCGAACGATTCGCCATCTTTTAGTTTTACCAATGCCAAGTAAATTCACCCGCCTTCCTTAATGCGAACCCGAAGGATTATCAAAGAAGGCATTTGATGACAATATGGAACTTCTTTACAAAAAGCGTCAAATGTGCAAAAACACCGTCATTATGGCGATTATGGACCATGAATATTGGATGAAACTGGCCTTAGAGGAGGCGCACCTCGCTGGGCAAAAAGGTGAAGTTCCAATTGGTGCTGTGATTGTCAACAGCCAAGGTCTCGTTGCACGGACTCACAACCTACGAGAATCGCAAAGGTCTTCAGTAGCTCACGCGGAACTTCTGGCGATCCAACAAGCCAATGAAAGCTTAAAAAAGTGGCGCCTTGAGGACTGCACGCTCTATGTGACTTTGGAGCCATGTCTTATGTGTTCGGGCGCGATCATCCTTGCTCGCTTTGCAACGGTGGTTTACGGCTGTCGAGATCCTAAGGCTGGCGCCGTTGACTCTTTGTTTGCGACTTTGTCTGACAAACGATTGAATCACCGACCTGAAGTTATCGAAGGAGTTTTAGCTGAAGAGGCGACCAAGCTCTTGAAGGATTTTTTTCGTCAATTACGAGAAAAAATCACTTAACAACCTTATTGAGCCATTGGCGAAGTTCCATTTGCTCCGGGGTAAGATTTCCCGATTGGTTCAAAATTCCTTTCAAGCGGCTGATGTCTTTGATTCCATCAATGGTTGGCTGCATTTCGATCCAACCAACATTACCAACATTGATGAGTGCATTGATAAACATGTTGAGTGCCTCTTTGTTGTCGTAAGGTACGCTGGTCCAAATCTTCTCTGGGATTTCTTTGCGACCTGCAAAGAGATAATAGCCGCCATATTCAGATGGGCCGACGATAAAATCCTTAGCTTTTTGCGGCTGATAAAATGTGCCGGCAATTTTTGCGTAGAGTTGTGGAGAGAGTTGTGGAGAATCTCCATAAACCATAATGACAAAGGAAAAGCTGCTAAGCAACGTGCTGTAAACGTGATGAAGTTTTTCGCCTTGCCCACCTGGTCCTTGTGATATGACTGGATATTCTTCCCATAGCGGATTTGTCTTTGCCTCTTCTTCGAAGGGGGACCAAAAAATTTCGAGAACGGGATTATTGGTCTGGGTCAGTTCATTATTGGCCTGGCGTAGGGAGCCAACCGTGGTGGCAACGGAACGCATGTAAAACTCTTCGGCCGCGTCTTTGCCGATACTGGTGCACAAGAGCGGTTTGATGTTTCTCAGACCTGGTGTTTCTACGAAAACTGCGACTGCGCCTTGTTGCTTTTGTGCCATCTTTCTAGTTTAGGAGGTTGTGGTAGAGAATCAAACTAAAAAATCTCTAGTCAGCTGGCCACCGTTCAAATAGAGTCAAGTAGTCTATGAATCGTCTCTTTGCCAAAGTTATTGTTGGGTTAATTTTTTTAGCATTGGCCGGCAGTTATTTTTATTTTGATCTACACCAATATTTTAGTCGTGATGTGATAGACCAGTACTTTCGCGAGAATGCTGTTTTGACAATGGCAATTTATTTTCTGGCGTATGTTGTAACTGCGGCGTCATCTCTTCCTGGGGCGGCCGCGCTTACGCTGGCCGGTGGCGCCGTTTTTGGATTTAGCAAAGCTCTTTTTCTGGTTTCATTTGCGAGTTCTATCGGCGCTACTTTAGCGTTTCTGTCTTCCCGGTTTCTGTTCAGAGAAGGCGTCATTGGTTTGGCTAAGCGCCGCGGTTATCATCATAAGATTGACGAAATAAATAACGGGGTTGAGCGAGACGGTATTCAATATTTATTGGCGCTGCGACTTATACCACTTTTTCCTTTTTGGTTTGTGAATCTGGTCATGGGTCTTACCACTATGTCGACTACTAAATACTATGTCATATCTCAAATCGGCATGTTTCCAGGGACCGCTGCGTTTGTTTATGCGGGAACTCAATTGGGAAAGTTTAGTGTTTCTTGGCAGCTCTTCTTATCTTTTGCCGTGCTTGGTCTTCTGCCGCTTCTTTCGCAAAGAGTGGTTCACTATTTGCGCCTGCGAAAATTTAAAAGACCCGAAAAAATGGAGTATAACCTTGTCGTCATAGGCGCGGGGTCGGGGGGCCTCATCTGTTCTTACTTGGCAGCCACATTGAAAGCAAAAGTGGCACTTATTGAAAAAAATAAAATGGGAGGAGAGTGTCTCAACACTGGTTGTGTACCTAGTAAGGCACTGTTGCGTTCAGCAAAGATTCTATCGTATTTTAGAGAGGCAAAAAAATATGGCTTGCGCTCGCTGTCTGCCGATTTTGCTTTTTCCGATGTTATGAAGCGAGTGCATGAGATAATTAAGAAAATAGAGCCGCATGATTCGATCGAACGCTACACCTCGTTGGGCGTCGAGTGTATCCAAGGGGAAGCGCGTATCAAGTCGCCGTTCATTGTCGAGGTTAATGGACGTGAATTGACAACAAAGAATATCATTATTGCCACTGGGGCGCGGCCTGTTGTTCCTGAAATTCCCGGTCTATCAAGTATAGATTTTTTAACATCTGAGAATGTCTGGGGACTCGACGAGTTGCCGAAGCAACTCGTTATCGTTGGTGGCGGTGCTATTGGCTGTGAGTTAGCGCAAGCTTTTAGTCGATTGGGATCACAGGTAACGATTGTCGAAAGTGGCAAACGCCTTCTTTCGAAGGAGGATGAAGAGGTTTCTCAAGAGTTAGAAAAAAAATTCGCCGCTGAAGGGATTCAAGTTTTGACCAAACACAAGATCACAAAGGTTTCATCCACCGAATTAATTTGTGAAAATGCTGTAACGGTTAAGTTTGATCGCCTACTCTTAGCATTAGGTAGAAAAGCTAACAGCGAAAATTTTGGTTTGGAATCACTTGGTGTTGAAAAAACAGAGAATGGCAGTTTGCAGGTGAATAGTTATTTGCAGACTTCAATTCCAAATATTTTTGCTTGTGGTGATGTTTGTGGGCCTTTTAATTTTACACACATGGCTGCACATCAGGCTTATTACGCTACAGTTAATTCGTTGTTTGGATTTCTAAAACAAACTAAAGTGGATTATAGTGTGGTGCCCTGGTGCACATATACCGATCCAATGGTTGCGCGGGTTGGGTTAAATGAAGAAGAAGCCAAGCACCAAAATATTCCTTACGAAGCTACGACTTTTGAGCTCAATGATTTAGATCGAGCAATTACCGATTCCACCGATTTTGGTTTTATTAAGGTCTTAACGGTTCCCGAAAGTGATCGAGTTCTTGGCGCGACCATTGTTGGTGCGGCCGCGGATAATCTAATCACAGAGTATATTTTAGCGATGAAACATGGTTTTGGATTGAACAAAATCCTCGGCACCATTCACATTTATCCCACGATGATGGAGGCCAATAAGCTGATAGCCGGCAAATGGAAAAAGGCGAGAGTATCAGAAAGGTCTCTACGTATTCTTGCGTGGTTACAGACGTGGCGGCGTGGGTAGTCGAACGTCACCTTGAGCCATAAGATTATCTGTTTGAACTAAAAATAGAAATTGAATAGCCTAAATAAAACACGGAGGCTTTATGACAAATTTACGTTTGGCCATTGTAACAATCTTATTATGTCTACCCTTATTTGCGCGAACTGCAGATCTTGAGGGGGTTTTGGTCCTCGCACACGGTAGCGTCCTCGATCATTTCACCGATTATCCCCGCGACAAATCTCAATGTGAACTTATCCATGAACATATCTCTAGTAATACAGCACCTCACCAATGGGAAAGTGCGATCTGTATGGTCGTTGATGAAGTTCACAAGACTAAAAAAGCTCCTGTTCCTGTTGAAGTTGCCTTTGGAATGACTAATCTGGAATCCTTTCAGCACGCGGTCGACCGCTTGTCTGCAGCGGGTATTACCCGCTTGCGCTTGGTTCCTTTGTACGTAAATAGCCAAAGCGATGTTATTAGAACTCAACGTTATATGTTTGGTATCGATAACGTCGCAGGTCTAAAGGGCGATCGCGTGATGATACCTAAATCAGTGACAAAAATTATTTATGAAAATGCGTTAGATCAAAGTGAAGAACTCACCGACGTACTTTTACGTCGCTCACAAGAACTGACAGTTCGGCCGTTTGAAGAAGAACTTATTTTAGTGGGTCATGGCCCCGTCAAAGATAGTGACGACTCCGTCTGGGTCCGTGATTTCAATGTGCATGCAGAACGTATTCAAAGTACCTTGGCCAAATCAGGGCGGCAGTTTGCGCGTGTGCAATCTATCACGTTACAAGATGACGCTTCCGAAGAAGTCCGCAAGGCCAAGACTTTAGCCTTGCGCCGAATGGTAACTGAGGCCACAAAAGTGGGCCGAAAGGTTCTTATATTGCCAGT
>CAYPZY010000080.1:0-10021 GCA_964415155.1 uncultured Bdellovibrionales bacterium | reverse complement strand
TTTTTCGTTGTGGGTTGGTGTTGGTGGAGCTCGTCTGTTTTGCGATTGTGACGATGTGGGGGGAAGTCATGCGCTGTGAAATTCGCATTGTCGTGACTACGACTCCGCCCACCGTGTGAACACTCACTGCCACGATGGCAGCTATAAACCCACTGCCACCGTGGCAGCGAACCAGTAATCTAGCGGCGGTCAACCCCAGTTACAAAGCACATTCACTGCCACCGTGGCAGCGAACCAGTAACCTAGCGGCGGTCAAACCCCAGCCACAAAGAACACTCACTGTCACGATGGCAGCAAACCAGTAACCTAGCGTTGGTCAACCCCAGTTACAAAGCACATTCACTGCCACCGTGGCAGCGAACCAGTAACCTAGCGGCGGGTCAAACCCCAGCCACAAAGAACACTCACTGCCACGATGGCAGCGAATTACCCCACTAACCCCCGCGATACTAAACTCCCACTAAAATTTTTAATTATTCTTAGCGCCCTGTAAAATCCAAACGCGAACTTTCTCGGCTTCGGCGGCTGCGATTTTTCCTGTTGGCGGCATGACGGTGCCAGAGTTGTTAGAGGTGATACGATTGTAGAGTAAACTGCCGTTGGGATTACCGAAAGACACACGCAGTAAGACTTGCGCGTGGTTGTCGAGAGTTAGGCCGCCGGAACCACCGTGACAATTAGAGCAATGGATTGCGAACACTCCACCTGCGGCATTTAGTTTTTGGAAACTTCCGATGTAGCCGTTAGTGATCATGCACTGAAGTGAATTAGCCAGGCCAACGTTGGCAATGCAGGTATCGAATTGTGCCTGCGTTACTCCGGAGAGTAACAATCCGTTGTTATCCAAGCAAGTGGCTATAGCAGAATCTCCATAAACCGTATGACAAGCATCAATGGAGGCCTGTGTCGGTGAGTCCACGAGAATTTTTTTGCTAGTTAAACATTTGCGAACTCCTGCTAGCGTTGCCATAGAAATACAGGAATCAATTTCACTTTGATTTAATACGACACCAGTAGAAAGCGAGCCGCTGACAAGACCATTTTTTTCAAGACAACTAGATATTCCTGCTTGTCCTACAACTTCGTGACAAGCGTCGATGTGATATTGCATCACCATATCGGGCAAAAGTTTTTTTCCGCGCAGACATTTAGCAACCATATCAATTCCAGTAGAAGAAATACAGCTATCGATTTCGGACTGAGTGATTGAATTTTCCAAAACACCGTTTGCCTCGAGACAGCTGGCGATGTTTTGGCTGCCGTCCGCCATGCTGCAAGCGTAGATGTGGGCTTGCAGTAAAGCTTTCGATAGAACGCCGTTAGTACGTAAACACTTAACGACTCCGCTTGTTCCATTTGTCGTGCATGCGGCAAGAGCAGATGCGCCGATGGCAGTCTCGCGATTGGTAAGACAGGCGCCGAGATTGGCGGTACCATCAATTTTCACGCAATAATCGACGTCATGCTGAGAGAGAGCTGAAACTTTTCTGAGTAGATTTTTGCCACGCAGGCACTTTTCTAAACCTCCCAGAGCCGAGGACGTAAGGCAGTCATCGATGACAACTTGAGAGATTCCGGCGGTCAACACTCCTCTCTCATCAAGACAAACAGCCATAGCTGCTAAACCGCCAGCTCCTTGCGAGCAAGTTACGAAATCGGATTGCATGGGTTCGCGATGGTTCTTAACGACGACGCCGTTTTTGCTCATGCAGAGAGCGAGATCGAAGGCCGTCATGCTACCAGCCCCGACACACTGATTTACGATTTGTTGAGTATTTGATGGAATATCAACACTCATTGCTGATAAACAAGCAGCGATATTTGCTGCGCCACCAGCTTGGTGGCAGTTGGTGAAGTTCTGGTAATCTAAAATTTTACTTTGCGGGATCTGTTCGCGTGTGTCGGTAAGCGAATTCAGCGCAAGAGGTTTAAACGCTTCGCCACAGTTCTGATAGGCCAATGGCAACAAGGTACAAATAAGAAACGTGTAAACGATGCCAAATCTTAACTTTCTCATTCGCGCTCCTTAAACATTCCGTATTAATACTTTCGGCTGGTTGCTGACAAAAAATGAGACTTTCCTCTCACAAATCAGAAAAAATCTCAAAATGAAACGGGCTTGCGCACTCGCGCCGGTTTCAGGCGCATTTTTAAAAGAAGTAGTAGTGGCATTAGAAGCATCACTAAGTAGTAGGGTGGTGTTCTATCATTATCTTTAGCAATCATGCCACAGGCGCCAAAGCTTGGTAGCTTTTCGCTGAAGTTATTGCTGCTACTTTGTGAAGTGTTGCCTTGTGGACTTGGTGGCGGAGTCTGAGTTGGGGAGGGATTAGGGTTGGATGGAACAGGAGTCACCGGGGGAGTGCTCGCCGCGAGTTTTACGTCGGCGCAAGAGAAATACTCTTGTGGCTTGCCACCAACAATTTGGTCGTCCATTTGTTGGCGGAGACGTAAAACGCAAAGATCGCAAGTGATGCTGGGCAGTTTAATAGAATACTTGTGGTGTAGAGGATTCGCCCTCGAAACACCCGCAGTGGTGACGTCGGTGATTGTTGCAAGAGGAGCCTGAAACTGCACGCCATCGGCAGAGAAGTCGATGATGAAGCGACCAAAGTGATCAATCGTTTCGTCCCATTCGACCGTAATCATTTGACCTGAGATATAGGATTTGGGAGTGGTTCTTGCCGGTTCAACGAATTGGCCATTTTTAAAAACCTCACCGCAGACTAAACCTTTTTTTGCATCGTCCTTTATAGCGTCAGAAGGATCACGTGGGGGTGGAGAGTTAAAACCGGGATCGTTGGTCGGCGATTTGGCAGACAACACGATATGAGCGGCTGCCATTGGTGAAAACAACAGAACTAGTAGAACTGAGGACAAAAACCTTTTCATATCTTTACCCTGCTTCCCTTATCGGTAAGTCCGGTGAAAAACCTGACGACTCAGCCGTATTTGGTCGCGTGGAAGCCCAGCTTTTGACAGCTGTACCAATGATATTTTTGACAAGCGCGATTGAAATAGCGAATGAAATGGATGTCGCGACAATCATTTATGTCATTTTTTTTCCAGTCGCCTTTCTGATTATACGAGAATTCACTCGGATCAATAGTTTCATATTCTTGATTTTCCATTTTTTTGGCTTTTGGCGTGCGTTTCTTAAGGTTTTGTTTGCCCTTGGTTTTCGCGTCAGCATCATGCTTTACCTTTAGTGTTTCATAATAGTCGGCGTCCTCGTCATCTATGGAGTCGATCGTCGCGGTCTTTTCGCTGGCGACTCCGCGATGTGGCGACTTTTGTAGATTAAAAAAAATTCCGCCGGCTATGATCAAAACGAAAATTAACAATCTCATTTTAATCATTTTCTAACCCCCTTGGTTAAGGTTCTCATCTCTTAAACTTCAATATCAGTGCCACTTGTCCAGGGTTTTTGGGGTGTTAGTGAGTTAGACACTGTTCATCTGTCAAACAACTAGACAATGACTGACAAACGTCGGCGATGGCTCGAGATTCTTGGCTCCGCAAGCATTAGTTTAATTTTAAAGATGTTTTCCTGGCATTTGGCTTGCTCCTAACAAGGATTGAATAAAGAAGGAGTAGTTTAATGGGACGCGCTTTACGAAACACATTTAGAGTATTTTTTATCTTCACTATTTCAACCGTTTTGATGGTTGCTTGCGGCGATGGTGATCGCGCTAAGAATAGAAGAGATTTAAAAAAAGGTGGCGAAAAAACAACTCCACATGAAGGTGATCCACGCGCACAAAAGCCCGGCGATGGTGGCAGCACAGGTAATGGTAGTGGAAATGCCGGCGCTAGCGGAAACTCTGGTGCTAGTGGCGCAAACTCCGGTGGCACAACTCCAGCGGGAAGTAAGGTAGCGAGCACAACCCGAGACGCTGCCGGTTCTAACGCGACACAAGCAAAATCGACGGAAACCATTGTTAAAAAGTCTGATATCGCAGTTGATATGCGTCGTAAAGCTTTTGAACGCATCAATATTAATCTTGTAAAGAAGTCTGAAGCTAGCAAAAGTTTACTTAACCAAATTCAGGCAGTTCAGCTTATTCGAAAACAAAATGGAAGTGACTTTCTATACACTGCTAAAATGGTGGTAAAGGCCGACTCAAAAGTATTGCGTATCGCGCTTCAGATGGAAAAAGAAGCGAACCTTGATCAGTTAAAAGAAGCGAAGGAAATGAAAGTAGACACTCGCGGTGTTGACAACGTTCTTACAGCCGAAATCGAAAAAGCCATTGGTAAGGTTACCATTACATTTATCTCCGAACAGAACGAACTCTTATTGACTATTAACAAGGACGAAAAAGAAGGTTTAGGACTGGTATTTACTGAGGAAGTGAATCCTGAACTGGTTCAGGTCCTGGGCCACGAATCTGATAAGTCCGTTGTGGGTCGACTATCTCTTTTAGTTTCCAAAAATCAAAGCATGGAAGTTTTGTTAGAACAAAAACGTGATATTGAACGCGCAGTTGTAAAGCTTACTGAGCTTACTAAAGAAGATGCAAAAGCGGCCATTCGCGTCGACAAATATATTAACGACGTCAAAGATCTTCTTGTTCACCTCGAGGCGGCGATTACAGAAAGTAATGTCATTGCCAATTCACAACTTGGTAAAGAAGGTCAGTTGTTAATGAAAGAGCGCGTAGAAATGACCAACACGGCAAACCGTGCCGCTAAAAAAATGGAAGAGATAAAACTTCTAACTGCAAAAACAGCGCAAGAGATCAAAACAGCTGAACAGACACCGAAGTCTGCTGAAGTGGTCGCAATATTAGAGTCAATCAAAATTGATGACAAAGAAGTTCTTCAACAAATTCAGAATTTAAAGCAATAAACCTTGGGGTTTAATATGAAAAAGCTATTTCTTGTTCCAACTATTGTTTTTCTGGCTGCCTGCTCAGGTAGTCGCGATGCCGCTCAGCCTACTCCGCAGAAATCGGATCGACCGCAAAGCCCTGTTCCTGCGCAGACCACGCAAGCGCCTGAGTTCGTCATCGAAAAAAAGCGTGAAAAGGAAAGCCAAGAAGTACTACTTCATAATCGCGATTTATCTAAGATGAATGCGCGTATCGTGGTCGGTAATTTACAAGGTATCGTTTCAGCCTTTTTGCAGGTTACTAAGCTAGATGAAGGCAAAGTCGGTGATGTCAAATTTTCTTTGATTGTGAAAGAAAACGATGAAGTTAAGCCCGAGTCTTTCCTGCTTAACTCCGCATTGCAGAAAGCTGGCGGCTACGCTCTACTTCCACCAAGAGAAAAATCCTCTAAGTCGCATGTGGAAGCTCGCTGTCTAGATAGCTGTGATCATATTCTTGTTCGTTTTCGTCGCGCAGCTCAAGGCGAAATCGCACTCGTCTTCAAGTTGTCAGAGCGCAAATCAACAGTGGGTGAACTTTTAATGATTCCAGGATTTGAAAGACATCCCGAACAGGCGCGAATTCTTGCGAATAACCGTATCATCGAGTTGAGTTATCAAATCGCTGAAGAATTAGAGTTTGCCAATAAAAAATTAATGATCGCAAAACAGTTGGTCGATGTTTCTCAAAAGGCAGAAGTAGTGGATGTCGCCGTCCGCCAGGTTCTAACTTTAACACAAGAGGTTTATAACCTTTCCCGCATGACTCTAACTAATGAGCAGGTAACCTGGGATGTTCCTGCTAATAAACCACAACAGATTCAACAAACGATCGAGAATCTACAAAAAGATATCACAGCAATGACTTCCAAATTTGTGGTGAATTTGAGTGAGACCCAAAACAAAGACAAAGCGAACCAAGAGCAGTTATCAAAAGTTTTAAACGATGCCTCTCAAGCGATCAACCAGTCGCAAAGCAAATTGCCGAGGTTATTGTCTTTAATCGGAAAAGCGAATCAGAAGCACGTCGCGGTTAACTAAGCGTTACCGCGCTTTTTGCTCTTAGATTTTTGTGACTGTTTATAATCCGCAAAATTGAAGTGGCCATAGGTCTTCTTTTTTAACATATCGTTTACTTCTTCGCGCGCGTCTAGCTCAACGAACTCTATGAGGCGATGTGGAACTAGACCTTGGCGAGTAACTAAATCGGTATACTCCTTAATGACATTATCAACGAGTACCTCCGACGTCTCATCTTGCATGAGCGCCTTGTGCAGCTGTTCTTCAAATATTGTGTACAAAGGATCAATTACAAATTTCATAGATAATTTGATTCTTTATTCGGAGAACTACTGGCTTTTTTTAGGTTATCTGACTATATCTATTCCAAGGCCGTAGCTAGTGAATTAATATGAAACCCCTAAATATCTCAGAATTGGAAAACCTGGTCGAAGAGGCAAAGTCTCTTGTCGGCGGTCGTGTCCAAAAAGTCACTGGAGATGCACAAAATATCGGTTTAGAAATTTTTAAAAACTCAGAAACCTACTGGTTATGGTTTGTTTTGTCTTCGAAGTTACCTTTGTTTTTTTGTCTCAATCAGGCACCTCCGCACCGCAAAAGTACTTTGCCCGTTCTCCTTTTCTTAAGGGCACACGTTGTAAATAGCAAAATCGAGGAAATAAATCTTTTGAAACAAAAGGGCAGGATTATTGAGTTTCAGTTTTCTCAGGATGATAAAATATCTCGACTTGAGTTCAGAGCTATTCCTCATGCCTGTAATCTTATTGTCGATGGCGAAAAGAAGTCGGTCAGCTGGGCGAAGGTTCAAGAGCTGCCGAAGGCATCTGAACCACCCGCGAATCTTGAAATTAGATCTATTCCTTTTTTGAAGAAACAGTGGCAGGACGAACAGAAACCCAAAGCCCCGCTTAGTGCAGTCGAGATTCTGGAAAAAAAGAAGCAACAAATTCAAAGATCCATCGAAAAAATAAAGCAAGAAATTGAGTTGAAAAAACAGTTACCGTGGCGGTCCGTAGGTGAAGAGTTGAAACTTGTCGGTCTACCTCAAGAGGCGAGTGAATTTGTTGATCTTGAGGAATCACTTTCATGGAATATTGAAAACTGCTTTGCTAAAGCCAAACTTAACGAGCAAAAAATCTTGAACGCGCAAGAAAAAGTAAAAGCTTTGCAGGAAAAAATGTTAGATCTGAAAGATGAGCCGGAGAGTCAGGCCCCTTTACAAAAGATGAAGGAGTTGCCCTTTAAAGCGCGAACTTTGCGCTTAAATGACGAGGTGATTGCCCAATATGGAAAATCGGCAGCCGATAACCTCAAGATTTTGCGGTATTCCAAGCCCTGGGATTTGTGGCTTCACCTTAAAGACTACCCTTCGGCCCACGCAGTGATCAGCAAACCAAAAGGTAGGATTTTGCCAGATGCAGATTTGCGATTGATCGCGGGTTGGCTTGTGCGTGAAAATTTGGCTAAAAAGAATTATGTCGGAGGCGTTTTCGAAGTTATCGTAACGGAAACCCGTCACGTGCGGCCAATTAAGGGTGATAGGATTGGTCGAGTCACCTACAAAAATGAAAAAATCCTGAAATTGAAGATGACTGATGAAAAATAAGTCATACGCCTTTACGCAATGCAAGCCACGGAAATCTTGACCCTATTTTGAGATTCTTACAGTCTTGTAATGTTAAGGAGTAGAGTATGATTGAAGTGCGTGATTTGACAAAAAGTTATGGTCCGCACCGGGCCATCAACCGGTTGAGTTTTTCGGTTAAAAAGGGTGAGGTCGTCGGGTTTCTTGGACCAAACGGCGCGGGTAAATCAACAACAATGAAAATCATTACGGGCTACATGGCCCCGAGTTCGGGCAGCGTTTCTGTTGCTGGGCTCGACGTTTTTGAAAGTCCCGTCGAAGTGAAAGAAAAAATTGGTTACCTACCTGAATTGCCACCTGTCTACGGTGATATGTACGTGCGAGACTATCTCACGTTTGTGGCCAACCTTAAAAATGTGCCGCGGGCAAAAGTGAGTGGCTATGTCGATAATGCCATCGAAAAAACCAATCTTCAGGATGTGTCAAAGCGTCTGATTCAAAATCTGTCTAAAGGATTCCGCCAGCGAGTGGGAATTGCGCAAGCGCTAGTTTCTAATCCGGAGGTTTTGATTCTTGATGAGCCAACGGTAGGTCTTGATCCTAAGCAGGTCGCTGAAATTCGAAATCTCATTAAAGAACTTGCGGGTCACCACACCATCGTTTTGTCGACACACATTCTGCCAGAGGTGCAAGCGACTTGTCAGCGAATCATCATCATTAATCGCGGTGTGATTGTTGCGGAGGATACGATCGCGGGCCTCTCACAACGCATGTCAGGCGGTTACCGCGTAAAAGTTAAAGTGCGTCGACATTCCGATAAGCTTGTTGATTCCATTAAGCGTTTAGAGGGAGTTGTCGGAGTTAAAAGTGACGGCGGTTACCTGCAGATCAACACCCAACAAGGTGACGAGATTTTTGAAAAGCTATCGGCGCATATCGTGGCGGAGGGCGCGGGACTTACCGAGTTTCATCCAGTTCACGAAAGTTTAGAAGAAATCTTTATTAAATTGACGTCAGAAAATGCGAAAGGGGCTACTGTATGAGAGGAATTTTAACGATTGCGTGGCGTGATTTTCGGGCTCTTGTAACAACGCCATTATTTTTTATCATTGCCGGTCTTTGTAGCATCATATGGAGTGTTTGGTACTTTAATTTTCTCTTCAATTTTGCCCAACAAAGTCAGCAAATGATGCAGATGGGACAGGGCGGAAACATACATTTTCAAGTTTTTGGTTTTCACATTTCAACGGTTAATCTCATCTTATTATTTGCGATCCCCGGGATTACCATGAAACTTTTTACCGAGGAAAAACGTTTGAACACGTTTGATTTACTGTTAACGAGTCCCGTAACTGCAACGCAAATTGTGACGGGAAAATTTATTGCCGGTGTTGGCGCTGCCTGGGTTTTGGTTTTCATTTCCTTTTTGTACCCGCTGAGCACCACTTATGTCACCGAAATCCAGTGGGGCGCTCTTGCCGCCGCCTACTTGGGACTTTTACTTTTGGTTGCCAGTTACGTGGCCATTGGAATGTTTGCGTCGTCGCTAACTAGTTCTATTTTACTCGCGGTCGTTGTCGGCACGATCTTTAACCTTATTTTTTGGTTTGTCGGTTCGGGAGCCGAGATGTCGCAAAACCCAACAGTCGTCAGTGTTTTTGAGTATCTCTCGGTGGGAGAACACTTTTTTAAAGGCTTTGTGAAGGGAAATGTGAAAACAACTTCGTTGGCTTTTTTTGCGAGTGTGATTTTTTTAAACGCTTTCCTCACTCAACGGGTTGTTGAGTCGGCACGTTGGAGGTAAACGATGAGTCGCCTTGGAATCGCCTCTCTGTTATTGGCAGGTTTTTGTTTGCTGATCGTAGGTATCTTTAAATTAATTTTGCAGTCCCAAAATGAGTACATGGTTTATTTGCTGGCGTTGTCAGGAGTTTTTCTCTTAGCTTCACTGTTTTTTGATCGCGCGGTCTTGTTAGAGTTTCTGTCCATGCGGACCACCAAACATGGCATGAATATGGGAGCTCTGATTCTCTTGACATTAGTTCTTTTGACCTCGGCTAACTACATTGCTTATCGCCACAATAAATCCTTTGATTGGACCCAGGAAGGGTTGAATTCAATTTCAGATCAGTCGGTAAAAGTTCTAGACGCGATCAAAGAGGATTTGCAGATTAAGTTCTTCTTTGATCTGCGTGATCGCGATGCACAGAGAGATAAAGCTCAATTTCGTGAGATTGTGCAGATGTATCAAGAAAAAAAGCCAAGTATGAAGTATGAGGCAGTGAATGTTTTGAATCAACCCGCACTGGCCAAAGAGTTTGGTGTCAACACGGCAAAAGCCACCGCCTTCGTTGTTTACAAAGGACAAAAAAATCGTATACAGAGTCTTGATGAACAGGGCCTCACAATGGCGCTTATCAATGTCACTCGTGAAAAGAAGAAGGTGATTTACTTTCTAAAGGGTCACGGTGAGTTATCAATTGATGCTAGTGGCGGTGGTGAGAAGAATCCTGACATAGCCGATCTAAAACAGGCTTTAATGG
>CAYPZY010000079.1:0-10092 GCA_964415155.1 uncultured Bdellovibrionales bacterium | reverse complement strand
TTTTTGATATGTTTCCTATCCGATTTCACGTTTGTGATTTCGGATAGGTTTTCAATGCAAAAAAATCAGATTTTTTTCGTCAAACAAGTGTCAAATGATCGGCTCACCGAATCGAATGGCGTTCATATAAGGGTCGTCAATCTGCATTTCGTTCATGCCCCATGGTTGTTTAGTTGGTTCATATCGGAAGCTTGCTCCACTATCCTTAAATTCTCCAAACAAAATACCAATATTTTCAACTCTAATATAGCAACTGCTTTCGCTGCCAAGTTTGGTGGCCTCCTTTTCAGAAGAGGTTTGCCAAAAATGAATCTCAGCGGCGCCGCGCTTTACAATTAAAAAATTCTGTTCTTTGTACTTGCCGACAATTTCGAAACCTAGTTTTTCAGAAAAATATTTGGCCGTGATTTCAATATTGCCGCTTGGAAGTTGAGGAATTGCAGGACCTAGTTTCGATTTACTCATTGTTTACCTCCACCCTTGAGCAATGCCAGAAACTTTCAATTCGGTCATTAACCAAAGAGATTAGAACTTAGAAAGATAGGATTTTGCCCTAATGGACCCGCTTTTTGTTGAGTGGGTCTTAACAAGGAATGAAGTGGTTTAGGTCATCGATCGTCATGTCAATCGAAGGTCAGTTTTAACAAAACTGATTTTCTTCTAAGGTGTTTTTGAAACACTACTTAGTTTTTCTATACGTACTCCGAGAAAGAAAAAGGCGATGGTAGCGCAAAATGTAGAACCTCCATCGCTTGATGGGCAGTCAGAATAAATTTTTAGAATCGATTGAAAGCCCCGTTTCCCAATTTCCTAGGAGACGGATTATATGGCGAGACGTAGCAAATGGTTGATCCATAAAACAAAAGTTAAAATGGTGCCTATTCGAGATACTGAGTTTGCAGAAACTCTTGCGGTCCTTGGTCAACTTGTATATGATGAATTTAGTAGTCAGCCAGACTCATCTAAATCGACAGACATTCCATCGCAACCAAACCGTTACGAGATTGCATCTCATAACAAGAAAGAAGGTTGTGTATGAAAAAATCAAAAGGTCGCAGAATTTCCCTCTATATCCGCGTTTCAACTGAAGAGCAGGATCCAATCCCGAAGGTTCCATCAAAAATCAGGAAGAGCGTTTAAGAATGGCGGTAAAGCTAAAAAATATGGAAGGCCACTTTGGTGAGGTTGTTGCAGTCTATATTGACCGTGCAAAATCTGGCAAAGACACCAACCGTTCTGAACTTCAAAAGCTTCTAATGTCGATAAGAAAGCGAGAAACGGATTTGGTGATGGTTAGTGAATTGTCTCGAATCTCCCGGTCAATCAAGGATTTCTCAGACATATGGCAGATGATGAAAGACAATGGTTGTGGGTTTCAATCCCTACGTGAAAATTTTGATACGACGACCGCCGCCGGTGAAATGGTGCTTTTCACTGTCGCAAACATTGCCCAGTTTGAGCGGCGACAAGTTTCAGAGCGTGTGTCGGCGAATTTTCATGCGCGTGCACAACGTGGACTTTTCAATGGTGGCGCTGTGCCATTCGGCTACAAGCGCATTTCTAACAGACCTGGCTATCTTGAAATCGATGAAGAATGGGCTCCTTCCGTTCGGGCGGCATTTAAGGCGATTATTTCTGAGGGAACCCTTGCCGATGCAGCAAAGTGGCTAAATGAACAGGGTTTTCGGATTAAAGCCGCCCGAGAGGGCGGTGGTCTCAGAACACGCCTCGGATACTTTACGGTAAAAAACCTCGGCTGTATTTTAAGATTAAAATTTTATGTCGGCATCAAGTGCTACAAACAAAATGGAGAGATTAAAGAAGTTGAGGCTGTATGGCCTTCACTTATTGATCGGGAAACATTTGATTGCGCCAATGAGATTCTAGATAAAAACCACCGCCGAAATAAAAGTAACATGGATGAGCGTTACCCATACCAATTGTCCGGTCTTGTTTATTGCAAAAAATGCGGCGATCGAATGGTTGGTAAATCGGCTCATGGGTCTACATGTAAAGTCGGATACTATGAGCACGCTTCCAATACCGTTCCAGGAGCGCGGGTACCAGAGCTAGAAAGAACTTGTTCCCCAATTCGAGTCCAGGCAAAGCTTCTTGAACCCGCACTTTGGAGTGAAATCATAAACCTGTTTCAAGACGAATCCTTCGCAAAAGAACTTCTCCAATATGCTAAGCGAGCACACGTACTCAATCCTGGCTCAAAAGAAGCGCAAAAGTGTAATCAGGTAATTTTTAATGTTGATCGCCAGCTAGAGGTCTTGGCCGAGAGGCTAGCATCACTACCGGAGTCAATTTCACCTACTCCTGTCTACAAGCAGATGGAAAAACTCGAAGAGAAAAGGCGTGATGCTCAGACGAAGCTTTCTCGAATGCAATCCGATGGTTTTGTAAAAGATGAGCCAGCGGCGCTTGGCGATTATCAGTTGTTCCTTAAAGCCGTTAGTGACCTCTTGAAAAGCGACCAAAATTTCAAATTTCGCATAAAAATAATTCGGTTTTTGGTTCACAAAATTCTGATAATTCCAGAAGGGTTTGAGGTTCATTTTAAAGTGGGTGAATCTTATGTGAAAATATTTTTGGTCAAGTATGGAGAGCTGGATGGAAAGAGCAACGCACGAGAAATGGCGTCTAAAAACACAGAATCGAATATATGTAAAAAGACCGCGTTACCTGATTTTTCGTCAGGTAACGCGGCATATTTTTCAGGACATTTTAGTTCGAATACTTGCTATTTTGGTGCGCGCGAGTGGACTTGAACCACCATGCCCTTGCGGGCGCCAGCCCCTCAAGCTGGTGCGTCTGCCAATTTCGCCACGCGCGCATTTGTAAGAAATGTAGCTAATCAGCTATCAAATGCTAAGACCTTAGTCCATAAGTTTCAACCAAATTTCCTTGTTATATTCGCGATTAACCACCCGACCCACCTAATGAGTCGTCAATTTAGGGGGCATCAATGGATCAGGAAGATATAACAAAGCGCCCAAAGAAAGGCGGCGTGCTCTTGGAACTCGAAAAAATCATGGAAGTGCTTAACAAACGCTATCTTGATTCGCATGTACGTGCTGTTTTAGTGAACCGATTTTTAAATCTGACGGCCGCAATAAATCAAGGAGTTAAAGATGAATGAAAAAACCGCTATCGTTGTGTTTTGCGTGGCTTACAGCAGTTTCATGTTGATGTACACGAGCCTCATTGTTGGGAAATCCTTGGCTCGGGTCAAAAGGAAAAAATCTAAGCTACACGTTTTTCAGCCTTAATCGCCAACTCTTTCATGTCGGCTTCAAAAGCCTTGTTAGCTGATTGCAAATCAGCAAAAATCTTTTCGATGTCGGCAGGATTCTTTTCGCGCCCATGCACTTCTAATTGGTAACTCAGGTCATACATTTTAGCATTATTGAAGTGGGCGATCGATCCCTTTAAGGTGTGAGCATGATGTTCTAATTTGTGGAAGTCTTTATCCGCAACAGCTTTGCCAATAAGAGAGATATATTCGGGAACTTTGATCTGGCAGAGAGCCACAAGTTCTTTTATAAGATCCCAATCGTTATCAAAAGCTTCAAGCAATTGCTTTACGTCAATCATCCTACATTCCTCCATGACGATCTAATCCCAGTTTATCTTTATCACTTTTCTAGTGCAAAGTTTTAAGAGTTAATTGCTTGTTAAGCTAGACGCTTTCAGGACTTAGCAGATAAGTCCCATGTCGTCTTGAGATAAACATCTCATGCTGAGACGTATTACATAGATATTATTTAGATGATTCAACTGGAGTTTCAGGACTAACAGCGGTTGCAGTGGGAGATGCCACAGGCGTAGCAGCCACCGTCGCACCCACCGTGATGTTAACAACAATCTCATCTGCAGCCGTATTTTTTAGATCAATATTCTCAGCTAAAGTTTCAATGTGCTGTCCCTGTTTGTTGTTGATGGACAAACGACTTTCCAATGTTGCGGTAGTAATCGTCGCAATAATTTGCGATGCGATATCAAAACTTTGATCTTTAAGTTGCAAGGTATAACCAGTGCCATTTGTCTTTAGTTCAGCACCATTTTCACTCGCCGATTTTTTAAGACCGTCAACTTCAGCACGCGCAATAACTACGTCGGCACTATTCACCTGCTCACCTTTTCTCAAGCTGTAAAAAATGGGATAATAAGCACGAGCATGTGGTGACACAAAACTTAGAACCATTTGAGTACAGCTAGAGTCCAAACAAGAAACACTCACAAAATATTGTTTGACCGGTCTTTTGCCCTTGCCAGGATTTACAATGCCTTTTGCCTGACCTCTTCCTACACCATTCAGATTAGAGTTTTCCAAATGTGAGGATTCTTCAATACTGTCCTGACCATTTTGTAAATTCGTTGCACCGCCAGTTGGGGCCACGCCACCAACGAGATCCAAGACTCCTTCACCAGTTTTCTGATCGATCTTACCTTTAAAAGACATTGAAATATTTTTTACATCACCTTTACTTTTGAGCACATCGACTTGTAGAGAGAGACTACCCTTTTCGCTCCAGTCAGGAATAATATTAACGTGTTGAAAAACGGTTCCCATCGTGCCGTTGCGATTCACGTCTATCGCTGAATTTGTATCTTGTACCCGAGGTTGCTGTTGTCGGTTATTAGCGGCACCAACGCGAGGATCTTTGACACCGTTGTTTACTGTCATTTTATTTGATTTTGCACTATCTTGGTAAGCCGCAACCACTGCTTTAGCGAGCGCAAGCGAGGAGAGCCCAGCGCCCGGTTTACTTTTTATGTCCTCTTTGATTTTCCCAAGACGCTGCTTAAAACTACTTAAAACTTCAGTGCCAGTGCTATCGGTATTCACGTTTTTTCCGACGTGACGATCACTGTTGCGGCTTGCACAACTTAAAGCAAGACCTGCAAGTAACAAAACCGCTACTGAATATTTTTTGTTTTTCATACTATCCTCCGCGTCTGGAACGCTTTCTCAATCAACTTTATGTTGAACAATGCAAGCTAAATACCTGTAAATATCGACATCATTGCGAACTAATCACATCTAAAGAATTGTACACTGTCGAAGTTATGAACACACCGCCAAATTGCGGCTTGACTTAACTTTCTCCGATGGGATGATATTTGCCAACACACAAGGAGGTCTATGTGTTTAAGTTACTTTCTGTTCTAGCTCTTTCTTTTACTTGTGCTACTGGTTTTTCGAAACCAACTATTTCACCAGTAGAAATTCACAAATCACTTTTACCAGCTTTTGCCAAAGGTCTTATCAATTGGAAAGTTGGTCAAAAAATGGGTCACAACATTGCACTCATGGGAATGCAAGGAACAATGGATACTGTTGTTGCTGAAGAAACCGCCAAAGGTTTTTGGCTTAAACAAGCTATTGCTATTTCCGGCATGAACCAAACCATTGAAACTCTCATCAGCAAAGAAGATGGAACTGTTCTAGAGATGAAAGTGAATGGTCAAAAACAAACTCCACCAGCTCCGCCAGAAATTGAAGTTGAAGAGCAAAGACAGGAAAACGTTACTGTTCCTGCTGGAGCTTTCGACACTATGTACGTTAAGATCAAAGATCTTAAAACTAATGAACCCAGCGAAATCTGGATCAATCAACAGTTAGTTCCCATCAATGGCATGGTAAAAATGTCAGCTACTAGCAGTGGCTACAAAGTTGATGCTGAACTTACTTCTTACAAAATGTAATTTTTGTTGGAAATTTTGTTCGCGAGAAAGAGCTGCCGTGTTGTGGCTCTTTCTTTATAAACTGGGCTACTTAGTTGTTGATGTTTTCTCAATATATCTAGTTATTTCAACAAGATATCCAAAAAAAACGCCGAAGATTTTTCTCGCTTCCATCAACAATTAAGTAGGCCAGTTTAAAATGGCGCCAACCAAATACAACGACCCCGAAACCAATATCAGATCACGCGGTCCCGATCGCTCAAAAATCCAAGTGAGTGCTTGGTGATAATCTTTGTCATAATACTCACAACGATTCAGCCAATCACCGTATTGGGAAATGGTGAGGCCACGGAACGGCGTCTCTGTGAGAATCAAATTTACTGAGCGTAAATCCAAGAATTTTTCGAGCATACGATCGGCATCTTTGGCTTTACCGATGCCGACAAGACACCAGAGATTTTCATAATGAAAATGTTTAAGAATTTCCTTTAAACTATCGACACCTTGAGGATTGTGATCACCTGATAAAAACACTCGGCGCCCGGCAATCTCTTTACTATTTAGGCGACCAGGCCAATTTACATTGGCTAAAGCCGATAAATGTTTTGCGGGGTCAAATCCGAGATTGGCAAATGCCGTTAAGGCGATCGAACTATTTTGCGCCGCTCGCGCACCATGTAGATTTAAGCGTTGACGACCAAATGGCGTATTCAAAAAGTAGCGCGGTTCAAATTCAGTTTCCTCGACTGAAAAAGGATAATTTGCCGCTTCGACAAATTTGGCCTGACAATCACTTCGCCAGCCCTCAAAGAGCTTGTGGATCTCGGCCGGCATCTTTTGATAAATCACCTGATGAGAAGGATTATCACGAATAATCCCGAGCTTATTTTTAGCGATTCCCCAGAGTGAATCACCAAGGATGTCCTGGTGATCGAAACCTAGCTGACAGATAATTGAAGTATTATGTTCCACTGCATTCGTGGCATCCCAAACACCACCCAAACCAACTTCAAAAATCATCCAATCACAATTTTGCTCAATGAACAGATCCAAGGCCATCAGAGTTAACATTTCAAAGTGGCTCAGATGCTGGCCCGTCAAAGAGCGAATTTTTAAATACGACTGACAAAACTTTTCTTCGCTAATGGGTTCGTTATTAATTTGGATGCGCTCGCGAGTGTCAACGAGGTGCGGAGAAGTGTAAAGCCCAACGCGAGCTCCGCTTTGTTCTATCAGCTTTGCCAAAGTAGCTGAGACGGTACCCTTACCGTTGGTCCCGGCAACAACGACGACACGCTTCGGATCGTAGGAAAATTTTAGTTTTTCGACAGCTTCACGCATAGGCACAAGACTAGGTGGTCGCTCAGGCATAATCACACGTTTTTCAAGATCTTGGATGACCTGACGGTAATTCACGCATCACCGAGTTTCTGCAAAGTCAAAAAGGCCCGTTGATGTATTGCAACGTTGTGAACGCGTAAATAGTCGACTTTTCCGATTAATGAAATAGAGGTCGCAAGAGTTTCAATATCACGTTCAGCAGGCGGTAGCGCCGTGACCATTTCTAAAAAAGACTTTCTCGAGTGCCCCACTAAGATCCGCACACCAAGATTTGAAAATTCCTGAATACGACTAAGAATTTGTAGGTTTTGCAGCGGTGTTTTGCCAAAGCCAATTCCTGGATCAAAGATTAAACGTTCGCGGGAAATCCCTTGGCGCAGGAGATCCTCAATCTTTGAAGCCGCCCAATTTCTAATTCTCATAACGACGTCGCCATCCGCTGACATCACTACTTTTTTATCGGCGGGAATTCCTAAATTATGCATGAAAACTAAATCTTGAATTCCCTCGCCCACCACTTCAATCATTTTTTTATCAGAAAAACCGCTGACATCATTTAGCCAATGAACACCAAGATCACGCATGAGTCGAGCTGTTTCCCAATGATAGGTATCGATGCTGATCTCCAGGTCAGGCGAAATTTTCAGTGCCTCGGGAATTAATTCGCGTACTCGTGTCAATTCAGCCTCTGCCTTGAGTTTCTGAGCACCAGGTCTTGTGGATTCAGCCCCGATATCCACTATCGTCGCTCCCTCTGCAAGTAGCTTACGGATTTGCGCGAGTGCTTGTTCTGTGGTTGTCAGCAAACCGCCGTCACTAAAAGAATCGGGTGTCACATTCACGATTCCCATAAGCTGTGGAAAATCCGCTCGCCATGAGATTTCTCGAGTGTTAAAAGGCATTTCAATCTGCCAATCGCCAAGAACTCGTGAAATCTCATTCTGCACATCGACCGGAAATTCATTTAACTTTTTCACTTGTAGCAGTGGTAGCAGTGCAAAAGGCCTCTTCATTAAACCGGCGTGAGGAATTTGCAAACCTTCGATTTCGAAATTTTCATTGTTCCATTGTAATATATCGATATCAATTTCACGTGGTGACCAGCGCTCGCGATTGGAACGGCCGAGTTTTTTTTCAATTTTTTTAACCGCTTGCAAAAGATCAAGCGGCCCCAGAGACGTTTTTCCGCACACCACTAAATTTAAAAATGGCCTATCCCAACTTGCGGGGGCACCAGCTGGCAAAAGCGCAGCGGATTCAAAAACCGCCGAACACGAAAAGTCGGTCAACACTCCCTGTAAACGTAATTTCTGAATTGCTCTTAGAAGAAATTTTTTGCGGTTTCCTTGATTCGAACCAATTCCAAGCGCAATCATAAGTTTATCGAAAAACTCGCGCCACCTATTAAATCAGTGACAGGTGGATTTACTTTAGTGACTTTTAAGGACAACTCAATATGCGCAGGAAGCTCGCGTCTAATGTTTTCATAAACATCCCAAGCTAACTTTTCAATGAGATGAAAGGATCGATCGTCGATATAACTTCGAAGCTGATTGGCAATTGTCCCATAACAAATAGTGTCTTCAAGGCGGTCACTTAAACAGGCCGCCACAGGTTTTGAAAATGATAGGAATACATCAAAAAGAACTTCTTGTTTGTTCTTTCTTTCTTGTTCACTCACTCCTAAGTGAACGTATGTTTTCAATCCGTTGAGAGCAATTTGCGTTCTAACGGATTTAGGCTGCAATTTGTCGGTACACTCCGCTTAATAGATTCCACAGCTTCTCACTAATTTCATGAGCAGCCTTTTGGGCTTTAGCTTTTTGAACATCGTTAAGCTCGTTCATTAGTTTTTGACATGCTTGCGAGTGCCAAACATCGGCTTGTAAATGCACGGTAAAGAACTCAAGAGTTCTTTCATCACTAATATTGTAGAATTTTTTTAAGCCTTCGATTTTTGAAGCTGCGACTTCTGGGATTTGATACTCATAGGCAAACAAAGCCCCCAATCCCTCTTCATAAGAAGAACGACAAAGGCGTAGGAACGTATCGACGAATTCGCGAGTTTCCGGCAGCAATTCTTCATTGGCGACGGCTTCGCGGCTAACACCAATACCCTCTGCAAAACGTAACCAAAGCTCAGGATGATTTTTAGGACCACGCTCTTCATCGATGAGATTTTCCAAAAGAACTTGTCGAGCTTCAATGTTTTCGCAGTTAGCGTGAGTCTGACTTACATAACGAGGAAAAGCCGCCACGTTATGAAAATATTGTCGAGCGTAAGTTTGTAAATCTGCAATTTTCAAATGACCGCAAGTCCACAATTGATAAAATGGATGTTTAAGCAAGTGTTTTGAAGAAAGTTGCGAAACTAAATCGGCTGAAAAATCCATGGAAACTCCTTAGTTAAAATCTTAAAACCTATGGTCAAACAAGAGCTATTTCTGGTCAAGTTCCTCGTTGACTAACGCAAAGAGACGTTTAGGCTATTGAGATGCTAAACTTTGCCTTAAGCTTTCTGTTGCCAATCGTAGTTATGGCTGCCAGCCCGGCACCGACTCCGCAACTGCCCGCTAAAAAAGACCCAAGCTATCAAGAAAAATTAAGTGGTCAGTTAAATGAGGGTTTAAATCGGATTCAAAATCTAAATCCGAGCGACTTTTCCTTACAATCCATTAATCCTTACAATGATCCGCGATTTAAAAAGACGATCCAATTTATTACCTCTCCCAAAAACTTTGAAGCGCTTAAAGTTTTCGCTAACAAAAGTAATTTACGAAAAATGGTCATTGGCCAAATCCTTGTTATTTTATTTATGATGTTGCTCAAGGCCTGGGTAAACCGCCGAACTAAGGGGTTTTTAAGCCAGTTTTTTAATAATATTTGGATTTTTGGGCTGCATGTTTTTATAGCTCTGATAGTGCTGCCTCGCTATATTTACGGAGCAGCCTTTTTTGATTTTGTTTCGCAGTTTGCAGCGATCTTTTTGGAAACCTAAAATACTACCAACCTAAGAATAAACCGAGCAAAGACTGGGCAATATCCCGCATATAAGTA
>CAYPZY010000078.1:0-10152 GCA_964415155.1 uncultured Bdellovibrionales bacterium | reverse complement strand
CGTGAACCTCTTCGAGCCATAGGCCTTCGAGGATTGCTAAAGACCGAGCAAAAATAGCTTGATGTGATTCCAGTTTTTTAGAAGTTTCAGGGTCAACCGACGGAGTATCAATTCCGATCATTTTAATATTCTGATCGGCCAAGTAATGAACCAGCTCTGGTGACAGGGAACAAAAGTCGCTATTCCATTGTTCGGGATTTACGAAAGAGGAGGTCTTAAGAAGTAGGCGCGGGCATTTGAGAGGAACGCCGTTTAAATCCTTCACATTTATTCGTTCCCCTTTTCGGGTCGTGACGGTAATGACCTGAGCAGGGCCAAAAAACAAATTGAGATCTCTTTTATCAACTCCAACACCTTCGACATGATAATGGTTAGAGCCATCAGCGTGGGCACCAATGTGAAGAGTGGATTTTATCGAAGACAAAAGCAGGTTCTGGCCAGATTTAAAATCTAATGAAACTTTTCTACAAAAAGGTTCATCGCCGGGAAAAACCGCAAGGTCAGCGCTAATTGCGGGTGTTATATCGTAATACTTCATCGAATCTCTACAAAATCAAGGCGGCCGCAAAGTTTGTGAATTTGTTCAATTAAATCTTGGCTAGGACTAACCCCTTGGCCTTCAGGTGAGGACAGCGTCACCACTTTATTAACCCCTTTAATGGGGATCTGGTAATAGATGGACAAGGGACCGCTGTTTTCTAAAAACAAAGTATTTAACTTTTCTAGCTGACCAGTCATGCTTTCATCTAATTTTAAAAGCAAACCTTTAGCCTTTTTAAGTTTCTCTATAAATAATTCGATTTTTTCGGCAATGAGTTTACATCCCTCTTCAGATTTTTCTAGAACGCCGCTAATAATAAGAGGTTTTTCCGCCTTCAAAAGATGATTAGTCTCGGCAAAAGTATTCGGAAAGACCACGACCTCGATGACGCCACTTAAATCTTCGAGATTGGCAAAGGCCATACGAGTCCCTTTACGAGTGATGATCTCTTTGTAACCGGTGATGAGGCCTGCCATGATCGTTGGTTTTTTGCCGGTTTCTTTTTGTGCTTCAGTAATATCCTTGATGGAGCCATTTGAAACTTGGCGAAGAAGCGTTTCGTAACCTGTTAAAGGGTGCTCGGTTAGATAAAAACCAAAAACTTCCTTTTCAAAGGATAAACGCTGCGCTCTGGACCACTCAGGAGTTTCATCAAGAAAAACCTGATCACGCATCTCGGCGGTATCAAAAAGATTGGTTTGACCACGATCGCGATCTTGACGAGCAATTCCCGCTCGATCGACAAAGCGAGAGTAACCACCCAAAAGTTGTGAGCGATGCGCACCCATACCATCAAAAGCTCCAGCCTTGATAAGCGCTTCAATCACCTTCTTATTGATCTTACGTAAGTCAACGTTATCAAAGAACTCCTCGAGTGTATTAAAGCGTCCTGTCGGTAATTGCTTGCGCGCTTCGACGATAACCTCTACAGCTCCCTGACCAACTCCTTTGATAGCTCCCAAACCAAAATACACATCCTCGCCTTTAACGGTAAAATGATATTCCGAATGATTAATGTGCGGGGCTTTAATTTCAATTTGGTGTTGTCTGGCATCCTTAACATAGCGCTCGACTTTATCAGAATCACTCATCTCCGTGCTGAGTAGAGCCGCATAGAATTCCACAGGGTAGTAGTTCTTAAGCCACGCTGTTTGGGCGGCGACAACGCAGTAAACCGAAGCATGGGATTTGTTGAATCCGTAGTTTGCAAACTCTTCCATCAAAGAAAAAATTTCGGAAGCTTTGTCGGGATCAAAACCGTTCTTTGCGGCGCCATCATTAAAGCGAGTTCTTTGTTTGGCCATTTCCTCAGGAATTTTTTTACCCATCGCACGGCGAAGGATGTCGGCCTCACCTAAACTGTAACTTGCAATTTTTGCCGCAACTAACTGTACTTGCTCCTGATAGACAATAACGCCATAAGTTTCTTTAAGAATGGGCTCAAGCTCCGGCAGCAAGTACTCGACCTTTTTGCTGCCTGTTTTCCTCAGTGTGTACTCAGGCAACATCTCCATCGGACCTGGTCGATAAAGAGCGTTGAGCGCGGTGATATCTTCAAAGCAGGAAGGCTTTAACTTCATTGCGGCCGAAGTGATTCCGTCACCCTCAAATTGAAATATCCCATCAGTGTCGCCCTTGGCGACAACTTGATAAATTCCGGGATCTGAGAGAGCGATATCTGCCGTCGTTAACTTCTTTCCGCGATTTTTTTCGATAAGCTTTAAAGCGTGATGAATATGTGTGAGCGTTTTGAGACCAAGAAAGTCAAATTTGATGAGACCAATCTTCTCAGCATGTTTCATATCATACTGAACAACGTTCTCACCATCTTGCCCACGATAAAGTGGTGCATACTCGACAAGTCTTTTATCCGCGATAATAACACCAGCAGCATGAATTCCAGCATGACGAACAAGACCCTCTACTTTTTGCGCCAATTCAAACATTGTCGCGACTTGCGGGTTTTGCTCCATGAGCTCGGTCAGCTTTGGCTCCATCTCGAGCGCTTCTTTAAGAGTGATTCCCAGCTTTTCAGGAATAAGTTTAGAAACGATATCAACTTCCGCGTAAGTCATTCCTAACACGCGACCGACATCGCGAATGGCCGCCCGAGCTTGCAATTTTCCAAAGGTGATAATTTGCGATACACTAGGCTCGCCGTATTTTTGCGTCACATACTGAATGACATCGCCGCGTCTATCCTGACAGAAATCGATATCAAAATCTGGCATGCTAATACGCTCTGGATTTAAAAAGCGCTCAAAGACCAAACTGTGTTCAACGGGATCAAGATCGGTGATTCGCAAACAATAAGCGACCAGACTTCCCGCTCCTGAACCACGACCAGGTCCAACGGGAATGTCTTGAGACTTCGCCCAATTGATAAAGTCTTGAACGATCAAAAAGTAACCGTTAAATCCCATCGCATCGATGACTTTAAGTTCATAAGCTAATCGTTCAAAATACTTCGGCTTATTCTCTTGAGAAATCGTCTCGCCACGCTTCTCGGCCTCTTGAAAACGCACCTCGAGACCTTTTTCCGTCATTTCGCGAATTTCGTCGCTTAACGTTCTACCTTGCTCGGTAGGATAACTTGGTAAGTGATAGATGGGTTTTCCATCTTTATCTTTAAGTTTAAACTCCGTTTTACAGCGCCCGGCAATTTCAAGAGTATTAGCGCAGGCTTGTGGCACATCCTTAAAGATCGCATTCATCATTTCCGAATTTTTAAAATAGAACTGATCACTGCCTAAGCGATATCTTGTGCTATCTTGAATGGTTTTATTGGTACCAATACAAATTAAAACTTCTTGAGGAATTTGATCCTCTTGGATCAAATAGTGAACGTCATTACTCGCCACGACCTGCACGCCCGTAATTTTGGAAGCCTCGAGCAAGAATTTATTGAGGTCATTCCACTGAGGGAGACCCGTGCGCATCATCTCTAAATAAAATCTATCGGCAAAAATTTCTTTGAGTTCCTTGATACGATTTAGAGCGGCATCAGGACCTTCGTTTTGAAAAATCAGTGGAATTTCACCACCAGTTGCGCCAGATAAACAGATAATATCTTCTTGGTATTTTTTTAGAATCTCTAAATCAATACGCGGGCGGTAGTAGAAACCTTCGCGATAACCGATGGAGCTTATCTCACAAAGATTTTGATAACCCTGATAGTTTTGCGCCAACAGTACCAGTTTTCGAAAAGGGTTTGCCGCCACTTCAGGATTCTCGCCTTTAACCAACCGCCCTTTTGGCGCCACGTAAGCGTCCATCCCTAGGATGGGATTAATTCCAAATTCTTTGCATGCCAGATAAAATTCAATGGCACCAAACATGTTACCATTATCAGTTAGAGCCAGCGCCGGCATAGCGAACTCTTTAGCTTGTTTAACCAAAGGTTTTAGCTGACTAGTCGCCTCAAGTAGCGAAAACTGACTGTGAACATGCAGGTGAACAAAAGAACTCATGCTATTCCCACTCAATTGTTCCTGGAGGTTTGCTCGTTACATCGTAAACCACGCGGTTTACTCCCTTAACTTCATTGGTTATGCGATTTGAAACGTGCTTAAGAAAACTCGTTGGAAATTCAAACCAATCGGCTGTCATACCGTCCACAGAGGTAACCGCACGCAGAACGACCACGCGTTCGTAGGAGCGATCATCGCCTTGAACGCCAACCGTTTTAACGGGCAAAAGCACGCTAAAAGCTTGCCAGATTTTATTGTAGAGGTTTTGTTTTCTCAATTCCGAAATAAAAATATGATCACAATTGCGAAGGATTTCTAATTTCTTCTCATTAATGGACCCAATAATTCGAACCGCAAGTCCAGGCCCCGGGAAGGGATGCCGCTGCAAAAAGGAATCATCAATCCCAAGTTCTTTTCCGAGTTGCCTGACTTCGTCTTTAAATAATTCTCTAAGCGGCTCGATAAGTTTCAAATTCATTTTTTCAGGCAACCCACCGACATTGTGATGGGACTTAATAGTTACCGAAGCTCCCCGCGGGGAAACGCTTTCAATAACGTCGGGATATAAAGTTCCTTGCGCAAGGTACTTTATATCCTTCATATTTTTTATGCTGTCTTCAAAAACTTCAATAAACGAGCGACCGATAATTTTTCTTTTCGCTTCGGGATCTCGCTCCCCCTCTAAAGCTTTTAAGAAGTGGCCTTTGGCATTCACACCTTTCACATTGAGATCAAGCTCTTTGTATTTCTCCAATACTTCTTCGTATTCATTTTTACGGAGGAGACCATTATCGACAAACAAACAAATAACTCGTTCTTTTCCCAGCGCTTTTGTCAAAAGTTGTGCGACTACCGTCGAATCAACACCACCACTTAAAGCGCAGAGTACCTTTTCGTTCTTAGGAACTTTGGCTTTTGCATCGTCCATCAAGTGTTGTGCGATATTGGGAATAACCCAGTCTGACTTCGCTTTACAAAATTCAAAAACAAAGGCTTTAAGTATTTCCATTCCATTTTGCGTGTGGGCGACCTCGGGATGAAATTGCACAGCCCATACTTTGTGTCCCGACATCGCAGCAATATGACCCGTATTTGACTTTGCGATAATTTCAAATCCTGGAGGAGGAACTTCAATCACATCGCCGTGACTCATCCATACCTTTTGTTTTCTTGGTACTTGTCCCAGCGGTGTAATCCACTCCACTTGCATATCGCCATATTCACGATGTTTAGCAGAAGCTACTATTCCACCGTAAGATTTGGCAATCAGCTGCATCCCATAACAAATCCCCAAAAGAGGCGCGATTTCGACAAAATCCTGAACATTGCGAAGAGGAGCTCCCTCTTCGTTCACCGAGCGCGGGCCTCCAGAAAAAATAATTCCTTCTGGGTTCTGCTTTTTAATTTTTTCAATATCGACATTGTAAGGATAGAGCTCGGTGTAGACGCCAATTTGCCGTAAACGTCGGGCAATAAGTTGCGTTAACTGCGAGCCAAAATCAAGTATCGCTATGCCGCCTTGCAAACGACCTCCTAAAATTTTATTCAATTCTATAATTGGGAGCTTCTTTGGTAATCATCACATCGTGAACATGCGATTCACGCAACCCTTGGGTAGTGATTTTAACAAAGTTAGCGTTTTTCTGTAACTCTTCAACATTTCGCGCACCGAGATAACCCATCCCTGAGCGAACACCACCGCCCAATTGATGGATAATAGCACTTAGACTTCCCTTATAAGGTACCTTTCCCTCAATACCTTCGGGAACCAATTTATCAAATTCAGAAACATCAGCTTGTGCGTAACGATCTTTCGATCCCATCGCCATTGCACCAAGACTTCCCATGCCGCGATAAACTTTATAAGAACGACCTTGATACAGAATCACTTCGCCTGGACTCTCATCACAGCCGGCAAAAATACTTCCAATCATGACACTGCCGGCGCCGACAGCGAGGGCTTTAGTGACGTCACCTGAGTATTTAATTCCACCATCGGAGATAATTGACTTTTGTCTTTTCTTGGCAATTTTCGCTGTTTCAAGAATCGCCGAAACTTGTGGGACACCAACACCCGCCACCATTCGGGTAGTACAGATACTGCCAGGACCAACACCCACTTTTACGACATCCGCGCCACAATCAAAGAGCTCGCTAGCGCCGTCAGAGGTAACAATGTTACCGGCAACAAGAATGATATCCTTAAATTTTTTCGCTATCGTCTCAACAGTGGTTTTAACATTCTTTGAATGGCCATGGGCAGTATCGACCACGAGGACATCTACTTTCGCTTCAACCAATGCGGCCGCTCTATCAACAGCGGTGTTTCCCACTCCAAGAGCAGCTCCAACCATCAATCGCCCTTGTTTATCTTTGCTTGCGTAAGGATAGGCTTGTGACTTTTGAATATCTTTAATCGTAATTAAACCAATTAAAAGACCGTGGCTATCAACGACAGGAAGTTTTTCGATGCGATGTCTTTGTAAAAGTGATTTAGCTTCGGCAAGTGTCGTACCCTTGCTGACGGTTACTAAGTTTTCTTTGGTCATGACATTGGCGATCGGCTGATGAATGTTCGTTTCAAAACGCAAATCGCGGTTGGTCAACATGCCCACTAGCTTGCCATTGACCGTAATGGGAACGCCGCCGATGGAATACTCTTTCATCATTGCTAGAGCTTCGGAAACCTTTTGATCTGGCCCAAGAGTAATGGGGTCTAAGATCATCCCGCTCTCATATTTTTTTACCTTCTCGACTTCTCGCGCTTGCGCTTCCACCGGCATATTGCGATGAATGATCCCTAAACCACCCTCTTGCGCCATAATACGAGCGACCTTATTTTCGGTGACTGTATCCATTGCGGCCGAGATCAGCGGTAGGTGCAAATACAAATCACGAGCAAAATACGAGCGCGTTGAAATCTCAGACGGCACCACTTCTGAATAGTGTGGAATCAGCATAACATCATCAAATGTTAAAGCTTCTTTAATTTCCATAATCAACCTTTCTTCGGTTCGTACCAACCTTTATAAAATAAATACTTATCAGCATATGTTTTCAGGAATTCTAGTTCTTTTTCGTTGAGTGGCCGATGAACTTTCCCCGGCCTACCAATCACCAAGCTGCCGTCGGGAATTACGGTTCCCTCCGTTAGCAGAGAGCCCGCACCAATAAGGCATTGTTTGCCAACCCGAACATTATCCATGAGAATAGAACCCATGCCAATTAAGCAATTGGAGTCGATTTGACAGCCGTGAAGAATCACGCCGTGCCCTATGCTCACACGATCAGCCAAGGTCACACCGCATTTGTTATAAGTTCCGTGCACAAGAGTGCCGTCTTGAATGTTACACTCTTTACCAATCACAATGGGCATCACATCACCGCGAATAACCGTGTTAAACCAAACTGAACTATTCTCGCCCAGCTTAACATCACCGACGATTGTCGCATTAGGCGCAACAAAGCAGTTTTGACTAATTTGTGGTTTAATATTTCTAACCTCGAGAATCAAAGCCGACCCTTTAGTTTAGATATTGTTTGCTCGACAGTGGCGTATCCATTGGCGCTATCGATGAAATAATCTGATATTCATTTTTTTCCCATTCAAGATCGCGCGCTTTTCTAATCAACGTTTGTGGACAAAAGAATCGTGCTCTTGCCAACAAACACAGGGACATCGACTCATCGGCGCGACAGCGAACGTGCTGGACTCCATTAGTCCCTTTAAAACATAACTCCACATACTGAAGATGACCGACGATATCGACAAACACACAATGAGTTAGTTCTAAATTTAAACTTTTTAAGATTTGTAGAGTCGTCTTGTGCGGAGTTGATTCCAATGTGTTGGGGTTAGCCTGAACCATAGCCACAGTCGCATCCAGGGAGCCTAACCACACGGGCAAATTAAATTCTTTGTTCTTGTCTTGCAAAACGAGAAGCGGTCTATCTTTCATTGGACCCAAGGTCACCGCTAAAGGAAAAAGCTCTAGCCAATCTTTATGACCCGCCATTATTTTTTTAACTTCCCGAGGTATTGTTTTGGCTTTAATCATTGCACCAACTCACCGCGGAAGTTAACCGGGAAAGCGCGCGTGATTTTTATGGGAACGGTTTGACCAACAAGCGAAGCAGGTCCAACAAAATGCACCAGCTTATTATGGGTCGTTCTTCCCGAAACAATGCCACTACCATCAGTTTTTGCATCCTCGACTAGAACATCAAAAACTTTATTCTCGTAGGCCTTTACCATTTCAAACGCGAGCTCATTATGACGAGCAAATAAATCGTTTAATCTTCGCGTTTTGACTTCTTCATCGACCTGATCTGTAAACTTCGCAGCCTTCGTCAATGGCCGCGGACTATACTTAAACGCAAAGATAGTTTCGTAACCAGCCACCGAAAGCATAGATACGGTATCCTGAAACTGCTCTTCAGTCTCTCCAGGAAACCCCACAATAATGTCTGTCGAGAGAGAGACGTCGGGAAGCTTCGCCTTAATCATCTGTACCTTTTCAATATATTCTTCACGTGTATAACCACGATTCATACGCTCCAGAACTTCTGTATTTCCCGACTGAACTGGCAAATGAATATAACTACAAAGTTTACTTTTATAATTGGCCATCACATCAACTAGCTCTTGATTAAAATCCTTAGGATGGCTTGTCGTGTAACGAACACGTTCGATCTTCGTCTTTTCACAAACCTCAACAAGAAGCCGCGCAAAATTAGCACCACAATCAGAAGTGTAGGAGTTAACATTCTGGCCAAGAAGGGTAACTTCCTTAACTCCCCGATCAACCAATTTTTTAATATCATCAATAAGAAGCTTCAGCGACCGACTTCGCTCGCGACCGCGCGTAAAGGGTACCACACAAAAAGTACAAAAATTATCACAGCCCTTCGTGATATTCACGAAAGTTGCCACTTTGGGATTACGAACAAAAGTCTCGACACTATAAGCCTGACGATGATGAAACTGAGTGAGGTTAATCTTACCGTTAGGTTGGGTAGACAGATCGCTAACAATGCTGGGTAGCGAATCGATATTATCAGGCCCAAAAATAAAATCCAAAAGGGGAATATCTTTAAGGAGCTTGTCTTTTTCTTGTTGCGCGACACAACCACTGACCCCAATTTTTAAATCAGGGTTGCGATCCTTTAGACGGCGGTAGCGGCCAACCTCAGAATGAACCTTATGTACCGGTTTTTCCCTAACACTGCAGGAATTAATAATAATCAAATCCGCATCATCGGGAGTTGCCACTTGCTCGTAATTGGACATTTCAAGCAAAGTGTACATGCGCTCGGAATCATTGACGTTCATTTGGCAGCCATAGGTGGAAATAAAAACACCGCGCGGGCGCGCCTCAACTGTTCCCTCATTAAAGTTAGATAAGTGATTGGGATAGTTTATATTTTTTATCATGGCCGCCCAATGTCATTGAAAGCTAGATTTAAACGAGATATAACCAGTGCCTGATTTGAAAGTCAAACAAAGGACACTTTCTTTATGGATCCCAGACTTCCCTCGTCGACCAAATGGGTACCGCTTCCAGAAGAGTATTGCAACCTTGCCCGCGAAGTATTTGAGGGCCATTTTCAAAAACAACTCGAAGACGCCACCCTGCTTGTAGAAGGGCGAATTTACCGCCACGAACTAATTGTTCGCTTGGGTTATGTTCCTAGAGGATCTATTCGCCAAATCAATTTCGAAGCCTCAATTGACTTCAATTTAGAAAAAAACAATGCCTTTGAACTGTTAAATTTTTTGATGGATCCTTTGGCATCTATGCTTGAGGATTTCCTAGAAACTAAAGAGGTTGATTTTCCAGCTTTTTGGAAACAATTTACCTTTAAAAACAAGGAAGTTTACCTGCAATATTCAGCTTATAACTCTAGGCTGGAGGCTGAAGCCGATAAGCTTTTGGGAATCGATAAAGGACTACTCAATAACGCTGAAGGCGACGAAGCGGAAGACCCTCAAGAAGAGGCGCCTTCGCAACCACTTCACTAATAATCTTCGTCTGAAGATTCTGCGATTTCATTGCCGATATTACGCATGTCATCCATGTTATCGTCCATCTCATTGGTATCGGGCTCAGACTCGTCGATCTCCATCTCTTGAATAGCAGC
>CAYPZY010000077.1:0-10152 GCA_964415155.1 uncultured Bdellovibrionales bacterium | reverse complement strand
ACGATAAAAGTTTGGCAACAGCTTCGTAGGATTTTTGACTCGATACCTTGCTACGCTCTAAAAGCAAGCGTGGTTGCAGACCAAGATCTCTCAGATTTTTGCGAGCACGATAATTGTAGATCGCCCAAGGCGACAAATTGACATCCGCCCTGACTAAACTGACAAATGATTTAGTGATCATCAAATCAATGCGATCAATAGGCTTCTTAGCAACTTTCCATTGCGAAAAAAGATATTTTACTGCCGTTCGATGGCGTAGCTCATCGTGCTCAACATTTTCAATGATCTTATTTAGTTTTGACAAATTATCGCGTCTTGCCGCATTTTTTAATTGTCCCAAAATACCGGCTGAAAACTCTTCATAAAAATAGAGAGCAGCCAAAAAAGCTAGCGGCCTTCGTTGAACAAGCGACCCAACTTTCCTAAAGATTCCATCAAAAATAATTTTGTCTGTAAGACTTTTGCGTTTCTTTTCAAAATGGAAGGTCTTCTTAATATAGGTCTTAAGGATTTGACTATGGCGACTTTCGTCGTCTGCATGAAGTTGCAAATATTCGGCAAGGTGAGGCGCAAAAGAAAACGCAACTACCATCGGACGCATTAACTCTTCTTCCATGGCTTCCGCTGTTGCAATTGACGAAAGAATTCCCGACCAGGCAAGGCGCTTTCTTTCGTTTAAATGAGAAGTAGTGTCCCGCAGCTCTCCCAAGTCTCTAGCAGCGGAGAACTCGGCGTCTTTTTTTAACCTGTCAAAGAGATCTATCGAACACTTCACCTAATCATTTTAGTCGCCTCGGGTGACTACTTGTCACGACTTTTCGCGAGCTAGTCCAAAGTCCTAGGTGAAGTGACCTAAAAAAATTACTTCTTCTGATAGGTGATTTTTAGCGGAGCACTTTGTTTTGCGGCATCACAAATCAGATCGCCAACACGTGATAACCAAACTTCAGTAATACTTTTCTTGTCTGATAAAAGTTCAATTTCCACCGTTTCAAAACCGGCTTTCTGACCACATTCAGTTTTTTCAGCATCACTACAGTTGCCGTCACATTTGCGATCAGTTTCGACGCTCTTATAGCGATTATCTTCTATTTTAGTAATCGCTTTAGTCGTGATAATTTTACATTCACCTCGGTTCAGCGTATGAATGATTTTGTCATCCTCAATTTCAATTTGCATTTTTTCTTGAGCATGCGGCAATACCGTCATTACTTGGCCATCACCACATTGTTGGCGTGCCCAAGAATACTTTCCAGTAACATCTTTGAGTGCTGTTACCGGCATGCCCAGGCTAACGTGTTCGGCATCGCGATTACTACATGCAGATACTAGACCTGCTAAAACCGCCAAGGTAAAAATAATTTTATACATTTTCGACTCCTCTAAACTTAACGTGCCCGCGGACACTGATTTTTTGCTTATTTATTTCTAAGACATCATTTATTCCCGTCAGATCAAAAATCGCTTCGTTTAAGCGATGAACCGTTAACCGCAAATTTTTAAATGATGCCTCGTCAAGTGAAACTCCCCAAATGCAAGCAATCGCTTTATCACAATCGACTTCATTGCTTTTTACCAGAAGCTCTGCCAGAGTAGTGGCTCCACGACGACGAGCAAGACTCACCGATTTTTGCTTTGAGGTAAGCGATCTGCCGCGGACATCGAATGAAATAGTCGTATCTTCTTTCGCAACTAGATGATGTTTGTAACGCGACAACCACAATTCTCTTGCCTCCACGGAGAGACAATTAATTAGACTAATGAGGCGAAGACGAAGCTCTGTTTTTGCCGTCACTTCATTCACCGACGAAAGATAGGCGCCGATAACCCGAAGATAACATGCTGTCGGCAGCTCCAGTGTGAGGCGATCCAGTTCAACTAATTTGACATCTGAGGATCTATCAATGGCCAATCTATGAATTTCTTTTTCGAAAGGATTAAGGTCCTTAAATAGCGTTGCAAAGGGAACTAGCTTTTCGCTAATAGCATGGCCCTGCACCAAACACTCTTCCAAAAAATTAAAGTAGAGCAACTGTTTGTCATATAAAATAACTCCGTCAGTTCTTAAAATCTCAAGAAGTCGGGCTCCAGCATTTTGAGGGCCAACGAGGGTCAGTTCTGATAAAAGTAATGCGTGTTGAACATCAATGCTCGCATGAAAACTCACATCAATCTTGCCGACACTAATCATTCGACGATAAGTCGTAGCCAGCATATTACTCATTTTGAACGTCGACATCACCCGCATCGCTTGCGACATCACCCTAAAAAATCGAGCGACATCTTGACGCTCTTCCATTTCTCGCATCAGCTTTAAATAGAGGTCTGCAGCAACGGCAACTTCACCTTCCTCTTCATAAAATCTGGCCAAATTAAGTTCGGCCATTGAGCGCCGCTCAAAAGCTAGTAGGTCCTTGTGAGCTTCATAAGCGCGCTTTAAATCTTCAAAAGCAATCTTCCAATTTTTAAAATCAGAAAGTGCGTAATAACAAAGTGCTATGTCTGTTAAAAGCGAAATGTGCTCGCCATGCTTTTGGCGCGTCTCTAATAATAAGTCCAAGGCCTCTTTCGTCTGCCCTAACAGCATAAAAACCTCAGCTTGCCCATGACCAAGGATTCGTGCTTCAACACTGGATTGCGGCTGATAGTTTTCGATAAGCTTAAAAGCCTTTTTATGTTGGCCGGCTTCAGCAAGCTTAAAAGCCTGACTCTTTAAATCGATCGCTTGAACAGACATACGTTCCTCCTGGCCTTACTCGCGCTTCCTATCATGCGAAAACCGCAAATTGTCGTAACTGTAAATTTCGTAAACACAATAAACGCTCCTAAAAGGCCTAGTTCTTTTAAAAACACGGGCTTTGAAGCCCAATAGGAGAAAAGCAACGCATATGCCATAAACTGGCCTACTTAATTGTTGATGGAATCTAGAAAGATCTTCTGTTTTTAATAGGTTATGCTGGCTCTTTTACAAATCGGTGTCTTTTTGGAGTATCTTGTTGAAGTAACTAGATATTTTGAGAAAGCATCAACAATTAGGTAGCCCAGTTTTTAAGGTGCCCCTTTGCCCACGAAGGCCTTAATTTTTTTTCCGGCCTCGACAAAAAACTTTTCAACACTCACTTCATGATCGCGGCGAATATCACTTAGGGGCGGAGGTGTTGATTTTTGGACAAGAACATTTTCAGCGATCACATTTAAAGACAAAAGCAAAATCGAAGTTAACATTAAACCTGAAAATTTAGATTTCATACAAACTCCTTTCCTTGGAAATTTGCTGACAACCTCTTCTCACTAATCTGACAATGACCTGCTATCTGTCAAAGTCGCCCCTAAATTCCTGGACCTAAATCGAGCAAATATAAATATTTTTAGTTTATTTTAAAATAGTCTGGTTGCTATTTTGCCGAAAAAACGTCACCTCTACACTGCTTATATTATTGATTTTACTTAGAAAAATAAAAACTTAGGCATTTTCACAAATATCGTGCCTATTTTATAAATAGTATGTTAGCTTGAGCACAGTTTTAATGCTTGTTTTGGAGTCTAAGGGCAATTCCGCTCATTATCTCGAAACGGCCCCTGCCTTTGGAGGTATTATGGGTAAAAAACTATACGTGGGTAATCTGCCCTTTTCGACAACCGAAGAAAGTCTCAGCGAAACTTTCTCTGCACACGGTACAGTTGAGTCAGTAAAAATTATCACTGATCGTGAAACAGGTCGTAGCAAAGGTTTTGCCTTTGTGGAAATGTCACAAGATTCTGAAGCACAAAGTGCTATCAGCTCTCTTGATGGATCAGACTACTCTGGTCGCCCAATGAAAGTAAACGAAGCTAAACCACAAGCGCCCCGTGAAAATCGCGGTTTTGGCGGCGGTGGCGGCGGCGGCAATCGCAGACGCTTCTAATTGTTTCTAAAGCGAAAGCCAATTCTTGTGAATTGGCTTTTTTTTATGAAGACCCTCCTCTTTTTTTCCTTTCTTAGTTTTTCTCTCACCTCAGTTGCCCAAACATTTTCTGTAAGTGTAGGAACTCAGGCTTGTGAAATAAAAAATCAAATTCAGATTTGCGACAGAACAATTTACCACGAACAAAAGGTAGACCTTTCTCAGTTAGAACTTTATCAAAAAAGCTTTCAGGCCACAGCCCACGTAATTCCTTTTGAGTTTTCGACAACGGTCATAATACGTCAAAGACCGAAGGGTTATATCTGCCGTATTTTTTTGAAAGGCGCCAAAGACAACAAGCCCCTAGGACATTTAGCAATGGATTTTACAGATATCACTGAGCTAACAGATATAAAGCTAGGAAGCAGTCAAATCGACGTCACTCCCACGCAAAGCTACTTTGGCTGGATTAAATTAAGCCGAAATTTATCTCGGCATTAATTTTTGTCTGAAGTTTATTACACTACTTCTTAAACAATTTAGAATAGTGTTCTGTTCTTGATTGGTTTCACTTTGGTAAGCCTGTTTGAAATTTTCAAGAATATTTTCTAGTTGGTCCTCGCAAGCACTTCTAGAATGAGGACTTTTACAGTCGTATAATAAAACTGTCGTATCGCTGTTTTTTGAAGTGATTCTTTGAGCCGCGAAATCCAATGACGCATTTGTCGTTGAACGAAACTTGTTCCAATTGGAAGTAACCGTTAAAACTTTGCCTTTTAACTCCAGTGAAAGCTGGTATTTGACCCCTAACCAAGTGCTGGGATCAGTAAATTTGCCCGAGAAGTTAAATTGATAAAGACCGCCACCCACGGCATTAATACAGCTTTCGCCGATATCGATCGATTTTTCATCTGCTCGAGCTATAACGACTAAACCAAATAATACGAGTAAAACTGCAAGCGCCCTCATACGTACCTCACCGCCCGCGGGTAATTGCAAGGACAGCACCAACCAAAGCTGGTCTCCCAGCGAACTATTACTATTAGGCAATGTAAGGAAGGCGAGGCGGCAACGATTGACGGCATTGCCGAGAAATATTTCCAAAGAATCTAAAAGCGGGTCCCTACATAGGCACGCACGAACCATAAACCGGCGCTGATACTTAACGAATTTGTCTCAAAGGTATCTGTGTCACCCCCGATATTAAGGCCATAGAGAAGTCTATCGCCATTACTGCCAGTTGTGACGAGAATAGTGAATTTACTGCTGCTATCCTGACCTTTTTTTTCAGAGCTCAAATCTCGGTAAGAGCCAAAGTGCCAGCCCGCTCCCGCCCATGCAGCCGCCGAGATGAACGCAGTCGGAGTAAAGCAATAAGTGTAACCGTATCCCACGCTCAAATTAAAATTTAAAAACCTGCCATAGGTTATAGTACTATCTTCACCATACTGCCCTTGGACCTGAGCCGGAATAATTGCCGCGCCGGAGTTATCAAAGATCATATTAGAAAATGAGGCACCAAAAAGCCAGGAACCGCCGCTGACTTCTTGGCGCACAGTTTGATCGAGAGCCCCTTCAATCGAATAGCTGTCAGGTTTGTGAACATAAATAATTGATGCGCCCGTACTCGCGAGAGTTAAATTTGGCAGTTGAATCAATGAAGTTGATGAATTTATCGTGGGATCAATATCTTGTGAATTGTCCACATAAAAACCCTTGTAGTTGGAATGGTGGAGCGAAACTAAAAATTTATTAAAAGGTAAAATAAATCTAAAATCAGTGTAGTCACTTGAACCCTTACGATATTTTTCTCCTTCGTTCTGAATTCCTCTTGTCGTTAGAGAAAATCCAACGCCATAACCAAGAACGTCTTTAAAAGAAAACGCAAAACCGACATTACCCACTATGTTAGGTTGCAACGATACCGATTTTGATCGAGAGGCGTTGTCAAAAGCAAGAGTGTAACCAGGAGATTCGGTGAGGAACTTCAAAGTCAAATTATAGTCAGCAAGTTCGTTAATAGCGGCAAAAGAAGAACTAGAGATGAGAAGAACACTTAGGAGAGACAAAATTTTCATTAGGCCTTTACTCTTTTTTACTTTGTACCTCATATTTTAAACCGAGAAAGACCATATGCACATCTGAAAATTCATCAGGTTGTTCTGTGACAGGAAATGAATAGCGAGCGTCTATGACTAAATAATAGTTGTTATGTCTCCAAAGATCCCATTGCACTGAAACATCAAAACCATACTCAGTAACGTCCCGGGCAGAAGTCGTGAAGTTAGGGTCTATGCCTGGTGAGGCGTACATGGGGTTATAAGCCCCAATTCTAAATGACGAAAAAAAACTGGCGCCCCAAGAAAGGCGATCACTGACCCAGCGACGATATCCCAAAGGAATATAAATACGATGAACACGTTCAACTAGTAGTGAACTCCCTTGCTGAACTGAATATTGGTTGTCGAGATAGAAAAGAGAAACCTCCACACCGCCCTTGTCATTGGCGTCGGCCTCTATTGTAAGTCCCGTTCCCCATAATGGGGGATTACCAATCCCTTCAGGAGTGTGAACAAGTCTACTCAAAAGACCACCTACCGTTGCCATTACCTTGCCTTCTTGCGCATCATGAGCGAGGATCTCACTAGAGATGCAAAGGCTTAAGGATAAAATTGATGACAGAGTTAAACTGCGGTAAGAGATCACGTTAAATGTCCTTTCTAGACCGTCTCTTTTTTTATAGACCAGGGAAAACAAAAGTCAGCCTCTTTTTATTATTTTTCATATTTCTTGCGCACTCCGCTTTTGGTCAGTCCAGCAAATATCATAAAACGCGAAACATGATTGAAAGGCAAAAAGCTCAACAACTAGAAGAAGAACAAGAAAAAGAAAGGCAAGACACAGGTGGCCTTCTTAGCCCCGTAAAACTTAAAAAGTTGGAAGAAAAAGTTATCGAGAAAGACAAGGCCATCGCGGAGAAAATAGACGACCTTGCCGAAAGCATCGATCTCTTTTTGGCCGGCAGGAAACTTACTGATAGAAAAAATGATACTCGGCTTCGTCTCATAGGATTTGCGGAGAACTACGAGGGGGGCGAAAGCCAAACTACGGGACATGTTGATTTCAGTTTGCGACTACCCAACCTCGAAGAATACTGGCAGTTAAAATTTACGTCCTCTGAGCCAACGGAGTTTCAAAGTCTTGATCGTAATCGCCCTGGAGCGGCTCCCGGCAGAACCAAATACGGTGCGAGTCTTGGGTTATTTAGGCGGCTCGGAAATTTCGATACGACCTTTCAACCACGAATAAGTTTAACGGATCCTTTGACGACTTTCTATCTTCTAGCCTTCACCAATAAAGTTCGCGGTACCTATCTCACGTTTCGTCCAGAATTCAAATTTTTTGCTGATTCCCAAGAAGGCACGGGACAAACGGCGTCTTTCGGTATCGACTACCCCTTTTCTAAGACCACCGTCTTGCGGCTTATCAACGAAGAGCAATATCTCGACTTGCAAGCATTGTTCTCGACAAACATTGGTCCCGAATTTTTATTTAGCTTCAACGAAAAGACCGGAATGACCACCTCACTCACCTTTTACTCCATCAGTCGTCCTGTTTACCACCTCGATCACTACATTTATTTGTTCTCCATACGACATCAGATTTATAAAAATATTTTTTACGTCCAACTATCACCAAGTCTAAAATTTGAAAAAACTAATAACTTTAAAGGCAAAGCCGGCATCGGCTTACAGCTAGAGTTTGTTTTTTGACGGTACTTTTTGGACCGCGCAAAAAGTCTAAATTATCTTAAAGTGTTCTGACCTCCGCCAAGTCGAGATATTTTTTAAATATTAACCTTAAGATTGCTCTTCTATAATTAAAAAAGTGACTAGACTATTTGCCAACTACAAAATTGTTACGATGGTGTTGAGTGCGACAATATTTTTGTCTTGCGCCGGCATTCCCCTGAACGAAACACAATTTCCTAAACCACAAACCTTTCATTTTAAGAAGCTAAAAAAGGTAAAAATCGCACTTTGCGGAGATAACATAAATTACGGTGAAAAATTTCTCATGGCGACCATGCCGAAAGCTAAAGACGAAAAAAATGAGTGTTCACAAAATGCAGCAAATGTTTTTTACAATAGCCTTTTAGGGTTAAACGAAATGTTTGAAATCGCTCCACCTGAACAGGCCGACTACAAAATTAAATTCCTTTACCAAACTCAATGGGCGGGAACTTTGGCCGATCTGCCGAGCATTCTTACACTTGGAATTATTCCTGGCTACTTTAGGTCAGACGATCGACTGACTGTCGCCGTAACCTCTACCAATACGGGAGCTACCACCGAATTTGTTTATGAAGACAATATTCACTATGGCAACTGGTTGCCATTTTTCTTTATGACATTGGTGAAGCCACTTTGCACGATCGGAGTCATGCAATCAGATTGTCAGTTACCTAAATCCTACCTTCTAGAAAATTTCGCGATTGATTTCGCGCAGGAATTTTTTCCAGCCGAACTTCCCGCAGAGGCTCTCGCTAAGTCCGTAGGGAATTTTTAAGCGTCGTAGGTAACTGTTTCGCTAGGCTGCGTGTTTTCTTTTCGTAACGATTTGAAGGCCGCCAAACAAATTGCTTCAGCGGCACTCTTGGCAATAGCTGCACCCGAACCCATAAAATTGCCTTGTTGCATGAATTCTAAGAACGCCGCAGGATTGGACCAGCCGCGACCGGTTCCAACAAACGCAAACCAACCCTCATTCTCCACAGGTACCATTGTGATATTTAGCTTCTCGGCCACTTCCCATGCCGCGCCAATATCTCGCGAGTATTTACGAAGTGGCTTTTCCCCTTGAGGTGTAACTTCGACCATACCCTTTTCTTTGACCTTTACGGAATTACCAAAAACTTCCTTCGCGACAAAACAATCAAGCTCACGCTCAGATCTCATAAGAACTCCCGTAGTGAATGAGGAGATTCTTATATTTTTCATAAGGATTGTACGAGGACTTTTTTTGAAATGTATTAAATTCGTGTTAGGTTGGGAAAAATTGCCCCAACCTAAGTTAATTAATTCCTAATTGTGAGCGTGCTCTGTGGAATAACCTGTGGAAGTTGTGAATTTCTCTCAGCGCTTATTCCCACAACTCGATTCACATAAGCCGATTGAAGAACAAGAAGCCCATTATGTAAAGTCTCAATCGCCGACGCCAGCTGCGCTGGAACGTTCGCGGGTTTAGCAGTGGACATGTTTTGCAGGATATCTGACAGAGTACGCTTTCTAAACTTCTTGCCAATGACTGGAATGTTATCAATTCCAAATGCTGGATCAAAGTAGACAACATCCACCGCCTCGACGTCTAGCATCTTAAGAACCTGAAGCGTGTCGACCGCAGCCTTTAAAACTCGGTTTACCCGCACGATGGATCCCGAGTAAGTTTTGCTGTAATCAACATTCCACGAGTTATCCATCATCTCTTGACCCTTTTCAGAAAGGGCAGAGACTTCAGCAATCGTTTTCATAGTTAAAATGGTAAAGCGCATTTGCATCAGCATTTTGATACTGGCAAGGTTGCCGCTATCACTTATCGCTTCCATCCAATCAGGTCGATCACCCTTATATACTTTTGTTTTAACTTCTTCCTGATGTCGTTTAATGCCCTCTTTAATTAAAGAGTAAAGGGTATCAGCATTGGTTACATCTTTTAGCATTCTTTGATTAGGATTGATTTCACTGATTCTAAAAGCCAAAGCATACAAATTAGCTATGCGATTTTTTTCTTCATTTTCTGGCGTCTCATTTTCTTTTAAAGGAATTGCACCGGCAATTTTCAAATCGCCTTTATGCAAACTTTTGAGATGACCAAAAAACATGTTAAGCGACGTATTAATAAGATGGTCACGGTAGCGTAGAGTTGTCTCGTCTTTTCCTTTCAAAAATTGAAAAGCATAAGCTGAAGAGTATTCTCCCGCTAAGATCACCTTTTTACCAAAATCATCATGGTGCTCAACAAGATGATTAAATGAATCATTAATAAGAATTGTTGAGAGACCTAAAAGAGCGTCATCAGACATTCCTTTCATCACTTCAATCGTTTTCGCAAGATTTTTGTCCATGCCCCCCATTTTAGAATCCATACCACGCATGACTTTGATGGTATCTGCTAAACTCGTATTCATACTACCCATCAAATCCTTCATCCCGTTCATAGCTTCCAACACTTTACCGAGATTTCCACCCATGGTACCCATCGCCGTTTT
>CAYPZY010000076.1:0-10210 GCA_964415155.1 uncultured Bdellovibrionales bacterium | reverse complement strand
CCATGGGACCGGCACATCGGCGAAATAGGTCCCTTTAAATTTCGGCCCCTCCAATCGTCGATTGAAGAACTCTCGAGCATGGTTAAACTTAATGCCGATAATGCTAAGCAAGCGGCTTCCCTGTCACAAACAAGCACTAAATCTGCCGAAGAGGGCGAAGCTGAAATTAAGAATCTCATCACTTCAATGAAAGAGATTTCACAAAGTTCCAAAAAAATCGAAGAAATCATCAACGTCATTGACGATATCGCTTTCCAAACCAACCTTCTAGCGTTGAACGCCGCTGTCGAAGCTGCTCGTGCCGGTGAGCAAGGTAAAGGTTTTGCAGTGGTTGCTGAAGCGGTACGAAACTTGGCGCAAAGAAGCGCGTCTGCAGCCAAAGACATTACCGATCTAATTAAAGAAAGTGTTGGCAAAATTGATCACGGTACAAAAATTGCCGATGCCAGCGGTAACGTCTTAAAAAACATTGTTACCTCTGTTAAAAAAGTTGCCGACCTTAACAACGAGATTGCTTCTGCAAGTGCTGAGCAAGCCAACGGTATCGGTCAGATCAGTAAAGCGATGAATGAACTTGACCAATCGACACAACAGAATGCCTCTGCCTCTGAGGAAGTGGCTGCTGCGGCAACAGAAATGTCCAGTCAAGCAACTACTCTACAAACTCTGGTCGATGACTTGACTCTCATTATTCAAGGTCATCTGCAAAAAATGGCGGAAGCTCGTAAAGCCGAGCGTCCCGCCAACCATGGTAACCAACCGATGGCATTGAAACGTCCCAAAACTCCTGTTCGCCCAAGTGGAAATGGCAAGGTGCCAGAAAATGTGATTCCTTTTGAAGATGCAATGCCAGGTAAAGTTGGCACAACCGACGGATTTTAATTATGGCGACCAACAAAACCGCACAAGCGGGCCAATATTTAACGTTTCTGTTAAATGGCCAAGGCTACGGAGTTCCGATAGCCGCAGTTAGAGAGATTAATCGTCTAACTGATATTACTCCAGTTCCACAAACACCAGCTTTTGTTTCTGGTGTTATGAACCTTCGGGGCAAGGTGATTCCAGTTATCGAGTTAAGACTCAAATTTGGAATCCCAAAAGCGGCGCACACCAAACAGACGTGCATTATCGTCATTGAAGGCGAAGCAGGTCAGATTGGCATGATCGTCGATTCCGTTAGTGGTGTTATCGATTTGACACTAAATCAGATCGAACCCGCCCCCACAATGGGAAACGAAGAGCGGTTGTCGTATGTACTCGGAATGGGGAAAGTCGACAACACAGTTATTATCCTTGTCGATATCATTAGAGCTTTGGGCAAAGATGAAATCACTGGGTTGATAAACAATATTAAAGGATTAAACGCAGCAGCTTAACAGAGGTTATGTATGACAAACCGACCGACAGTTTTAGTTGTTGACGATGAAGCTCCAATTCGAGAACTTCTAACCCAAGTTCTCGAGATGCTTCCTATTAACATCGTCACGAGTGAAAATGGCGAAGAAGCCCTCAAACTAGTTACTAGCGGAAGGTTTGCCTTTGATGCCATACTTTCTGATATCAAGATGCCTAAAATGGATGGGCTAACCTTTCTTCTCAATCTCAGAAGAAAAGAAAACCATACTCCTTTCGTTATTCTCACTGCCTATGGTGACAAGAAATTTGCTATAGATGCTCTAAGACATGGTGCTTTTGACTTTTTAGAAAAGCCCTTTCGCAGTGAAGAGCTTATTAAAACTATGGAAAAAGCTATCAGACTTGGTGTTCGTCTCCGCGGACTGGATAGCGAGATTGATGCCATAGTTAAGGCAAAGGGTGTTTCTGCAGACGAACTTCCCGAACTTCGCGCGGTTGTTAAACACGTAATGCTTTTACAAAAAGAAGTGGCTGAAATTAAAAAGCGAGCAAGTTAATGACAGCAGTAGACGCGGCATTTTTAGAAGAGCTTCAAAAGGACTTTCTCGAAGAGATTACTTTTCTTTTGGAGGATTGCGAAAGCTCCTATTTAAAACTTGAAAACCCACAATGTCGCAAGGAAGAGCTAGGCAAAATTTTTCGTCTCGCTCATTCTTTAAAAGGGGCTGGACAAGCTGTAGGTTATTTGGACTTAGCCAAGTTTGCCCACATCGTTGAGGATTTGCTTAGCATTCTAAGATTACATCCCGACGCCATTGATTCAGAAATAATTTCGCTCCTCCTACTTTGCGGAGATAATTTTAAAAATCGTATCAAGATGCTGAAAGCCAAAGACCCGGCCAATTGGGATGTGAGTGCTACAATCGCCCAAGTAGACGCGACCATTAGGAAGCTCGCTAACACCACAACAGCCGCCGAGGCCAGTGAAAAAACGGTAGAGAAGGTCAGCAAAGAGGCATCTCACACGGCCAGTGGAAGCATTCGTATCGACGCTTCACGTATCGAAAACGTCTTGGACATCGTGGGTGAACTCGTCGTCATTAAAAGTCAGATTATGAATAAATCTGAACAGTACAGTGGCGACAAAAGACTGCTCTCCATTGCTTCGCAACTCGATAAGACGGTAAGAGAACTTCAGGACAAGACCTTAAGTATGCGGCTAACTCCCCTTAAAAATCTTTTCTTAAAAACACAAAGAGTTATTCGTGATCTGTCTGTGAAGCTTGGAAAACCTATTGAGTTTCACATGAAGGGTGAAGAGACCGAGATTGATCGCACGATGGTAGATCTTTTGGGTGATCCTCTCATTCACATTGCCCGCAACTCCCTAGACCATGGTATCGAAAACAAGGACAGGCGTTCGCGAAACAAAAAAAGTGAAACAGGCAATATTCATCTCGGCGCCCAACAGATTGGTGACCGCGTTGTAATCCAAATCTCCGACGACGGCGGTGGAATAGATCGCGCGAAGGTCATCAAGAAAGCTTTAGAAAAAGGTCTACTATCCCCGAACCAAGATCTTTCAGGAATCGCTGACTCACAGATCTTTCAATTGATCTTTGAGCCGGGCTTTTCCACCGCCGAGATCGTAACCGATATCTCAGGCCGTGGTGTCGGTATGGACATTGTAAAAAACAATGTAGAAAAAATGAAAGGGACTATTGAAATCAGTTCCGTCGAAGGCAAAGGAACCACAATCTCTCTTTCCCTACCCGTTACAACTTCAATTACAGATGGAATGATTACACAAATCGGTAGTCAACAATGTATTCTACCAATGGACTGCATTATCGAGTTAATCAAAACCAATCAGGAAAAGTTTGTCGTAATAGAAAATGGCACAATGACGCTAAATCATCGCGAGAAAATGTATCCCGTCTTGGACTTAGCAAACGTGTTTAGCGACTCTGCCGATAAACACGATGTTCGGCAAAAAATGTTAGTGCTAATCCAAGCTGGCCTTCGCCAATTTGCTATTGCAGTCGACAGCGTGCTAGGACAAACACAAGTTGTGTTGAAGGTTCTCAATGACAGTTTTAAAGAAGTCAAAGGTGTGTCTGGTGCGGCTATTTTAGGGGACGGTAAAGTTGCACTCGTGATTAATCCTCACGGTCTGCGAAATTACATTCAAGAGACAAATGAAACAAAAAGCCAACTGATGGAAACCGCATCATGAAACCAACACTTGCACAATCTCATCTTCAGGATTCACAAAAACTATTCACCCAGTTACAACAAGACACCGAGGGTTTTGAAATCCTGGCAAAAATGCTAAAGAGTCTAAGCGGGATAAATCTGCCGATAAACCCCAAGAACATTTCTCTCATGGCGGGTCGGCTTTGTTCTTTGATTAAAAGTTATGATCTATCTGGTTACGAAGAGTTGGCAGAACAAATTAAATCGGGCAACGACGACCTTTGCCGTGAATTCATTTTTTCCATGACAACCAACACGACAAGTTTCTTCCGAGAGCGCGCCCATTTTAGCATGCTTGCAAGTCTACTCCCTGGAATGATGGAAAAGAAACGTCGAAAAAACGACTATGAATTGAGAGTCTGGTGTGCCGCCGCAAGTTTTGGTCACGAGCCCTACACCATTCTAATAACCATTCTGGAAACGCTAGAGCTTAACAACAACTGGAGTTTAAAGTTCTTGGCCACTGATATCGACATGGACGCTTTAAAAAAAGCGGCGACCGCTACTTATTCAGAAAATGATCTTGAGGGCGTTGAATCTCTCATTAAGCAAAAATATTTTACGAAGGTTAAACGCGACAATTCTTGGTTCTTCCAATTTGACCCGAAATTAGCCAAACTCATTCGTTTTGCCCCTTTTAACTTAATGACAAATCCTTATGAGTTTCAACACAAGTTTGACGTGGTTTTTTGTAGAAATGTTTTGATCTATTTCGATCAGGAAACCTGTCACGGGGTATTGACTCGACTACTGCAATCTATGAACGTAGGTGGTTATTTATTTATTGGTCACGCGGAAGCGGGCAACATGAGAAATCAAAAAGTAAAAGTGATTTCTCATGCCGCCTATGAACGGGTGTGAAATGGACACGAAGAATTTTAGTGAAGAAGTAATTATAGTTGATGATGACGTCAAGGTTTGCGAAGTTCTTGTTGAGCTCGCTAAAAGCGGCGGTTTCAAAGTGTCCTTTTATCATGATGCCGTGGACGCTCTTAAGAATATTTCCAAACACACTCCTTTCCTGATTATTTCCGACTATCAAATGCCGGGCATGAACGGCTTAAAGTTTTGTCAGGAACTTCGAAAAATTTCTCCACAAATACCTTTTATTATCGTCTCAGCTTACGCCGACAAAGAGATGGCCATTGCAGGGTTATCGCAAGGCGTGACAGAGTTGATTGAGAAACCCATCGATCCTCAATATTTCATCTCCGTAATTGCAAAACATGCTAAGAATAGAATCGATGCCATCGAGGCGGAACGCGCCGAAGTCGAACAAATCACCCAGCTCTTTATTGAGGAGTCTGGCGATTTGTTGGCCGGTGCCGATCAATTAGTGCTAAGACTAGAAGAGCGGCCAGTAGACTCTGTTGTCATCGATTCTCTTTTTCGAAAAATCCATTCGGTAAAAGGCGGTGCTGGTGCAGTACCCGGAGGCCAACATTTAAGTTCCTTAGCCCACGAATTTGAGTCAGTATTATCAAAGATTAAAAAGAATGAATATGAGCCAGGACAAGAAGCGATAAATGTCTTTTTAACGGCGACTGACCTGTGCATTAAGTTGCTTCAGCATCTAAGTCCGCCTGATTCATTGCCCGAGGATCTCCGTGAGGGCGTCAGAAAAACCACGGAGTCTTTGAAAGAGATCAAAGAAAAAGGAAAAACGTCTTCAGCGGCACCTACAACCTCAACTAAAGCCAAAGAAGAACCATCACAGGAAGACGAAGGAATCTGGGTCACCAACGAAAAATTGGACGCCTTCATGGCTCTCTCGGGGGAGCTAATAGTACTTAAAAACCATTTTCAGATGATTAACCGCGATCTCGATACCACAGATGACATGAAGACCATCAAAAAGAAACAGTCAGAATTTGCTTATGGTCTGAATAAAATCACTGATCACCTGCAAGAACACATCATGTCTGTGCGCAAAGTATCACTCGACAAAGCTTTTGGTAAACTTGGTCGTATCGTTCGTCAAACTTCCATTGATGTCGGAAAACGAGTAAAATTAAAATCCGAAGGCCTTGAAATGGGAGTCGACAAAAATATCGCCAAGTCACTTAGCAGTAGCATGGTTCACATGGTAAGAAACTCCATCGATCACGGCATTGAGACACCCGATAAGCGAAAGCAGAACGGCAAAGTCGAAGAGGGTACTATCACAATTAAAGCTCAGGAAACGCAAGGGACCATTTTCATTATTGTTAGCGATGACGGCGGCGGTATAGCCAAAGACAAAGTGATTGCCAAGGCCGTACAAAACGGCTTGCTTACTGCAGAAAAGGCGGCACAGCTCAGCGATTCAGAAATTTTTGATCTTATTTTCCTGCCAGGATTTTCTACCGCCGAAAAAGTCACTGGTGTCTCTGGCCGCGGTGTCGGCATGGATGTAGTCAAATCATCGGTGATCAACCACTCCGGTAAAATTAAAATTGAATCTAAAATGGGACAAGGAACTAAATTTCAGATAGAAATTCCTGTTCCCAAAGCAGTCATGGTGGAACAGACAGTGCTTGGTCGCTGGAAGGACTCGGTATTCGCAGTTCCCTTGACGGCGGTCGCTCGCATCTCCTCATGTGATAAACTTGTCGTTAACAACATTGACAACATTCGCATGTGTCAATACGACGGCCAGACTGTCGTTTTACGTTCATTCGAAGAACTCAATGCTGATAACGACTCCATCGCAATGGAAGAGGTCAAAAAGAAAACAGTTCTATTTCTTCGCCATAAACACAGTGTATTTGGTTTGCTGGTTGATAGCATTGAAGACCAACTAGAAGCAGTCGTGCGGCCGTTTGACAGTGTCGTCAAAAGTATTCCCGGTTTTAAGGGAACAACCGTACTGGGCAATGAACAAATTGCTTACGTCGTGTCGCCCGAAGAAATGGTTAATTTAACAAAGCGACCAGACCTTAAAGAACTGGCCGCGGGTTAGGTAATAATGACGAATTCAAATGCAGACGATCAGTTTCTCCGCGATATGCAGAATCAGTGTCTCGCTGATAGTGGTGAGCATATCGAAGCTATCCGTGCCGCACTTTTAGAAATAAATAAGGCCCCTACGTCGTCGATCGCAAAAATTTTAAAGGAAAGTCACAGTCTAAAGGGAAATTTTTTCGCTGTTGGATTTAGTTCTTGTGGCGAGTTCATTCACTCTGCTGAAACTGCCCTGGTAAAAATTGAGGCAACACTCAAAGCACTTCCTCCAGCACAACTGCAGACGCTTAACTCACCAAACCTCGAATTCTTATTATCAAATTTACTTAAAAATCTAGAGTCGTACATTGAATTCTTGAAAACCAATCAGGATGACAATTCACAAAAGGAAATGCGCACTTCCATCCTTAAGGAATTAGAACAGTGGCAACCGGAGGTTGCAACAGAGCGTTCACAGCCTGCAGCGCCGCAAACCACTGAGGCACCACCGGTACCTGTAAGTAGCGAAGGAAAATCCGAAAAGGCGGCGGTCTCAGCTCCCGTCAGTCAAGAAATACCGGTTAAGAGCAGCTTATATCTTTTGTGTAAAAGTCAGGATCGCAACTTTGCAATTCCTGTTCGTCAAGTAGTCGAGGTTGTACAAGAAAAACAATTAACGTCCTCTCCAACTAAAAAAGAGCAACTTCTCGGCCTCATGAATTTACGTGGAGAAGTCCTCCCTATCCTTAATCTCAATCATGTCTTTGGCGAAAAATCTGCGACTGAACGCGGTTTTGTTATCATTTGCGAGGAACAGGGACATCGTTTTGGATTTCCGATCGGTCACGCCGAACAGATTATCGAATTGCGCACTGATCGTTTTCAGGAAATTACCAGTGTTGTTGAAAATACATCAAAAATTATAAGTCATTCTTTTATCGACGCCGATAAAACAATTCTCATAGTCAATATCGGGAAAGCACTTGCCTCATGAAATCATTCTATCTCTATCCGGGAAAACTCGTTTTCACCAAAGAAGAAGCCTACATCACGACAATTTTAGGTTCCTGTGTCGCTGTAGCTCTTTACGATAAGAAAAATAAATATCTGGGTTTAAACCATTACCTCATCCCAAAAGTTCCGGCTGGAGAAAAGCCAAGCCCCCGCTACGGTGAGTTTGCGATACCAACTCTCATTGAAGAAATGGAAAAATTGGGCAGCGAACGCAAAAATCTTCAAGCCAAAGTTTATGGAGGTGGCAGCGTCCTCGGTGATGTCGACATTGGCATAGGTATTGGTCTCAAGAATATCGATCTTGCCATGACCATGCTTGAACAATTCAAAATTCCCATCTTGGAAAAAAATGTCGGTGGAGAAAAGAGTCGCAAGATCATCGCTAGCAATCTAAATTTTGCTGTAGAACATATTCTCAATAAAGAGCCTGAAATTAAATCCACCAAAAAAGTAAGAGTTGCTATCGTTGATGACTCAGCGACAGTTCGAAACCTATTTCAAAATATTTTCACAAAGGCGGGTCTAGACGTCGTGGGCACTGCGGCCGATCCTTATCAGGCTCGCGAGCTTATCGTCAAAACTCGTCCAGACGTCATCACGCTTGATATCGAAATGCCAAAAATGAATGGCGTCGTTTTTTTAGAAAAGTTGATGAAACACCTCCCTCTTCCTGTCGTGATGGTATCCTCTCTTGGCCAACAGGGAGAAGCAGCATTGCGTTCCCTAGAACTCGGTGCCGTTGAATTTATTCATAAGCCCTCCCAATTTGATCCAGAAATCTTAAAGCAACTTGCAGAGGTTCTTGTTCAGAAGGTAATTGCTGCAGCGAACACACGTGTCAAGGCGACGACAACTGAAGCCGTCGCCGTTGAAGCGGAAACCTCTGTTAGCCGCTATGATGAACCAAAGGAATTAAGATATATTGGAATTTCCGGTAACATCGGTTCACCAGAAAGTCTTGAAAGGATCTTGGCAAGTTTTGCTGCTGACACTCCAGCAGTCATCGTCGCTAACAGCACTATCTCCGTTTTCCTAGACGCCTTCGTGCAAAAACTGAAACGCAATCTTAAAATGCAGGTTGAAATTGTAGGCGCCGACACTGTTATTAGAGGTGGAACAATTTATTTTGCACCCGCAGGAAAGCACGTTAAGATGACAAATCCAGGAAGAATGACTCTAACCCTTCAAGACTCACCACCGGTATGGGGACAAAAGCCGTCGGGAGACACGCTCCTTAATTCCATGGCCAACTCTGCGGGCGAATATTCCATGGGAATTTTGCTAAGCGGATTCGGTAATGACGGTGTCGAGGGTTTAAAGTCCATCTATTCAACCAGTGGAAGAACACTCGTGGAAGAACCTACGAAATGCGGCTTCCCCCACGCGATTCAAAAAGCCATTGCTCTCGGCGTGGCAGAGATGGTTGTACCCAACAATGAAATCGCCACAAGAATAATGGCAATTCGCAACTCGGGGGTCGTGTGGACAAAAAAATCCGCGTCCTAATTGTCGACGACTCCTCCATCATTCGTACCTTGCTAACAAAATTTCTCAGTGCTGATCCCGAAATCGAAATTGTCGGCAGCGCTCCAGATCCCTACGTTGCCCGCGAAAAACTTGTCGCTCTAAAGCCCGATGTGATGACCTTAGATATCGAGATGCCTCGCATGGATGGTGTCACTTTTTTAGAAAAAGTTATGAAGCACATGCCAACCAAAACTATCATCATCAGCAGTCTTTCTACAAAAGGTTCGGCAATGGCTTTGCGCGCTCTCGAAGCCGGTGCCGTCGACGTCATGGCCAAACCCGCAATCGACGTCACTCGCTCAATGGAAAATATTGGAAAGGAAATCGTTAATCGTGTCAAAATGGTTGCCAAAGCAAAACTCGTGTCGCAACCTTTGCCTCTGCGTCCCGTGTCTACTCCTACAACCTCACAACTCTCTCTCGCCAAAACGACACATCAGGTTTTAGCGATCGCCGCCTCTACCGGAGGAACTGAAGCACTCAAAACCGTCCTTCCGCGGCTACCTAGCGACTTACCCGGTACCGTTATTGTTCAACACATGCCCCCTGTTTTCACAAAAACCTACGCTGATAGTTTACAAAAGCTTTGCCCCTTCGAAGTTAAAGAAGCCGTTGACGGCGACAAAGTTTTTCCTGGCCGCGCTCTCATCGCACCTGGAAATTTTCACATGGAACTCACTCGCAGCGGCGGTTACTATTTCGTGAAACTTCATCAAGAACCCATGCTCCACGGCGTACGCCCCGCCGCCGACTATCTAATGAAAAGCGTCGCCAAATATGCCGGCGGCAACGCCATCGGTGTAGTTCTCACTGGAATGGGCAAAGACGGTGCCGACGGTCTTCTCTCTATGAAAAACGCCGGAAGTTACAATATTGCTCAAGACGAAGCTTCGTGTGTTGTTTTCGGCATGCCAAAAGTCGCTATCGATATGAAAGCCGTGCACGTCGTTCTTAGTCTTGATGAAATTGCGAGTGAGATCACGCGGCAGTTTAAGTTGATGGAAGTCGCTTAGAACTGGGCTACCTAATTGTTGATGGAACACCAAACTCCTCACAGGCCTCTGGCTTTTTAGTAGTTCTTTAGGCCGTCTTAAGATTTTCGTTGTGATAAACAGCGTATATAGCAAGATGCAGC
>CAYPZY010000075.1:0-10218 GCA_964415155.1 uncultured Bdellovibrionales bacterium | reverse complement strand
GTCATCGTAAGAGTCTTAGAAAAAAATCCTGGCTTATTTAAATTTGGAATTGGTCTCACTAACGATGTTAACCTTAATATTCGCGGTTACATCGGCGCCAGTTATCGTAATCTCGCAGGAAGCGCTCGCTCCATCAGTTTGCGCATAGAACAAAACAAAGCGATTATTCCCCTAAACGGTCGCGACACCCTTGAGTTCGGCGAAGACTACTTAGAAAACAAAATCACCGCTGGCTATTACGAGCCCTTTCTATTTAATCCGCACATTGACGGTCGTGTGAACATTACGCGCTCTCAAAAAATCATTGAGCATCCCAATTTAAAACTCTCGAGTCCAAAAACAGTTGTCTTTGAATCTAACAGTGTCGATTTTCTTTTAGAGAAGAACTTCACCAGTAAAATTAAACTCACCTGGCAAGCCTATGGGTACGCTCAGGAAAAACAATTTTTCGTGTATGAGTTACCCAAGGATGATGACACATTAAACGTCGCACGCATCGGCCCTACTCTTGATGTTGACTATCGCGACGATGCGTTTAATCCCGGCAAAGGGCAGTTCTTTCGCTTCAATTTTGATTATTCTGATCCTGTTTTTGGAAGTTCCGAAACGGTGCATTTTATTAAGTTTACAACCTCCTACTCGCACTATCTTCCTTTCCGGAATTCTGGCTGGGTGTGGGCAAATTCTTTGCGGGGCGGTTATGTCGCCAATCTCAGTAATGCTCCTTACGTTTCTTACAAAAATATTGGCGGCGTTCCCTACCAACATACATTTACTCTCGGTAGTCGCTCCACCATTCGAGGGTTTAATCCTGCCACTGAATCTATTCCTCGGGTCGATGAGCTCTATAAAAATCTTCGCAATGTGAACGGCATGACTGATCTACCAAATCTCAGCGACTTTACGGCGAGTAGCTTTCGCTTGACCTCCAGTAGCCACTTTTATCTCATCAAATCTGAAATCAGATTTCCTCTTTACGGCTCTCTTGGCGGTGTTATTTTTTACGATGGTGGCGCGGTCATCATTCCCAACTATCAGTTTGATAAACCTTACCGGCAATCAGCGGGAGTCGGACTTCGCGTAAACACTCCCGTAGGACCGGTGAATTTTGAACTCGCCTATAAACTTGATACCATCGATGAGGACGATACCCTATCTACAACTGGCGCTAAATACCAAGAATCAAAATATCAATTCCATTTCAGCATCGGTTCTTTTTAAAAGTCGACGCCAACCTGACAAAAAAGGGTGTGATTTACAATTTTTGTCAAAAAAAACATTCCCAATTGAGTGTATCTCTTCCTAAAAGATCTTTTTTCCTGGCTCCTCCATTGCACCTATGCGGAAAATCTAAGGAGTTTAAAATGTACAAAATACTTTTCGCTTTAGTAATGGCAACGGCCGGAGCGCGCGCTTCAGATTTCAATTTAGTGGAGGCTAAAGTTGCCGGCAATCCTGCGATTCTTACTTTAAAATTTGCTACTGAAGAGGGTAATGGCTGTAGCTACAGAATCAACTCTTTGCAAATGGATCAGGGTGCAGCTTTATTCGGTCTAAAAGAAGGAAATCAGAAATTTGACAAGGGATTAATTCGTGTAGATCTTGCCCAGAGCATCTGTTTAAATTCAGAAGGTCCAAACAGTTTCGAGCTTTCGTATCCAGTAGCCGTACGAGTACTAATGGGTCCGTCAATTTCACTACCGACACTTTTAGTAGCTGATTACCAAATAAAGATTAACGGATCTAATTGGGGTACAATTTTTATGGACTTCGTTGGTTTTGATGATCAAGGAGGCATAAAAGTAGAAGTCAGAGGCGAGAAGCGCTAACTCAGCTAAAGAAACAATCGCACTTCTACATTCTTCACCAAATGTATTTAGCTATTTTCTTTTATTTCGTCAAAAACCATGGCGCTTTTGAAGCGAAACACAGAAAAACTAAAAAGTGACGACAATAAAAAAACAACATGGAAGTAACTTTTTTTGTCACTAAGATCCAAAAATGTCGCTAGTCCCATGAATTCAGACTGAAATTCATCAAATAATCAGCTTTTAGACTGTTTTACCTGGTCCTCGCTTTGCAAAATAGTTTTGAAATCATTTCTTTACATTACGAAAGGCAGAAATCATGAGTTTGAAAACAAATCTTTCGCGAAGAAGATTTTTAGCGCAAGGGTTTTCTTATCCCTTGGCTTTTAGCGGTATTTCTCTTTTGACCTCGTCGATGGCAAAAGCTGTTGAAGAAGTCGACTGTCTTGTTTTAGGTGCGGGAATCGCTGGCTTAACGGCCGCGCGCAGTCTTACTTTCGGTAATAATCTCGGCGCCTATAGTTTAGCAAACGAAAGTTTTACTGGTCGCAAAGTGATAGTGCTTGAGGGCGCCGATGTCATCGGTGGTCGCGTGCAAACTAACACGAACTTTATTCCCGGAGTTAATCTGGAGTTGGGAGCAGAGAATCTGCACATCCATCCCAACATGTCGCCACTGTGGGACGAGGTGTATCGCTACAAGCTAAACGTAAAGTATTTAGATCCAGTCCGCATGGCTTACCTCCACAATTCAAAGTTTTTGGGTTCGCCCACTAAAAATATGCCGGCGGTGGCGTCGCAGTCAGGTTTGAAAGCAAATATATTTGAAGCTCTGACAGCCGAAGACGGTAAACTAAGTCTTGAAGATTGGCGTAAGAAACTGAGTGGCAACAACCAACTTCTCTATGAAGTAATGCGCGCAACGTTTAACAGTCCTGGTCCGCTGGAAGATAACAGTACCGAAGGATTTGTTGTTGAACGCTACCCCGAAATGATCAGAAGTAAATTTGAATCGCGAATTATCGAGGGCAATTCGACTCTAATAAACCATCTTGCGCGCGGTTTAAATATTATCCGCGGGCAACGTGTGGTTGAAATCGAGTACAGTGATCGCGGTGTAGTCGTCGTTTGTGACAATGGCAAAATCTATCGCGCCAAGACTGCCATCATCACTTTTGCAATCGGAATGTTAAAAAAGGGCGGTATTAAGTTCACTCCTAATCTACCCGATGCGAAACTGTTGGCCTTTGACTCTCTTGGCATCGGCAACAGCATAAAAATGATTCTACCCTTCAAGAAACGTTTCTGGCCAGATAACATGAGCATAATGATTGAAAGTGATTCAGCTCGCGAAGCTGGTCGCGTTTATTTCCAGGTTGAAGCAGGCAGTGAAAACCAAATGCCCGTACTCAACACGTTGATCGCTGATGAAGACGCCAACAGACTCGCAGGCGTCCCCGATCAGGAAATCGCAAGAATGATTTGTCGCGATCTTGATCGAATGTTTCCCAATAAAAACATAGCGGCTCTCGATTTAATCGAGCGAAATGCTGATGGCAGTTTGAAAATTTTAGTAAAGAATTGGGTGAAAGACCCGTTCACCATGGGTTCAAGTTCCTTCATCAAACAAAATAGCGCCATGAATCCAAAATTAATTCGAAATACGCTTGCCGATGCTGAGACGACTCCTGGTCTTTTCTGGGCGGGATCTGATTTTTCGACCGACGCCCGCGTTGCAAGTTTAGACGGCGCCCATGCTACTGGCCTAAGAGCCGCGTTACAAGTCCACTATCGCCTTACCAAAAACAGCAATATTCCACTTAAGGCAACTTCGCAAATTTATGACAAATGGTATTCGACGAGAGTACCAGCAAAGATCAATTTAACTGTAGATGAAACTGCGGCCGAAAGTGAACGTCCGCAAAAACTAGAAGAGTTGGAGTTCTAAATGAAGTTAATCACTTTTTCTTTATTGGCGTTTTTCGCAGCGGCAGGAGCACAGGCGTCTACTTGTGCCATTGAAACGATTGGCGGCGAATGCCATACGCTATCATTACCTAAATATTATGACCTTTCGAACTTTCAAAATCCGAAGTTTGTAGGGTTTGTACAGGTTCGTTACCAATACTTTCCGGCGACCAATGGTGAAAAGCACCAACCAGTGGTCATTCGTCTGTCGGCACGACCAATAAAATTTTCTGAAGCAGCAGTTGACGATCTGCAAGCCTTGGCCGATGTTCGCAAAACCCACGCCGTCGTAATATACGATGAGCGAAGCGAAGCTGATTTACACATGCCCCCCGGTCCCGCCGACTTTCATCACAATTTAGTGAATGTAAGAGCTAAAGACACAGAGCATCTCGTCAGCATTATCAGAATGCGCTCTGATGTCGATACAGCAAATGTCGTTCTTTATTCAGAGAACAACAACAACCCGGGTTCTCTTTTGTTTGCGCACAAACAAAAAAGTAACGTCACCGTCGTTCTTTCCACGGAAAGTGAATTTGGTGATCTCGATGGTGAGGACATTAAAGTTTCCAAAAACACTGACGACGAGTCTGAGTTCGAAAAATCAGCCAGCGATCCAATGGAAAAAATGAATCGCCTCTTTTTCGATTTTAACATGTGGCTAGATGCCAATGGCATGAGTCACGTTGTGAAATTTTATAAATTCGTCACTCCCGAGGCTGTGCAAAAGGGAATCAAGAATTTCAGCGACAACCTCACCAAGCCAATCACTTTTTATAACCAAATCTTGCAAGCTGAGCTACTGGAAGCCGCAAAAACTCTTTCGCGATTTGTGATCGACACCGTGGTTGGTGTAGCCGGCTTTTTCAATATTTCAGAAGATGTCTTGGGAAAACAAATTCGCGAAGACTTTGGTCAGACCCTGGGTGTATGGGGAGTGGGAGAAGGTTTTTACTTAGTTCTTCCCTTTCTGGGCCCTTCCGGAGGTCGCGACTTTACAGGATATGTTGTCGACAACGCCGTAGTCTCGCCAATGCGCTTCGTTCCTTATCTCAATTCGTTGCCTTCGACATTAAGTCGCAGCTTTGTCGAACAACTCGTAAACTACCGTGGTGATGAGATTGACTTTGTTCGTAAAGGTTCTGTCGATTTCTACAAGCGCGTTCGCCACCTTTATCGTAAACAAAGAGCTTTAGATATTAAAGAAACAAAAACAAAAAAATTGGAGGTCAAATGAAAAGGTCTATTAAACTATTAACTATTGTCACCATGGTTGCTATTTGCGCTAGCGCCAACGCTGAAGAAGTATCACAAAAAGTTTTGCAGCATGCGCAAACCTTTACTAATCAGATGACTCAACTACGTGATGAGAACCTTTCATTTGCAGAAAAACTCGAAAAGGTGACCGCCGTTTTTAAAAGCAATTTCGCGTTACCCACGATGTCTAAACTGATCCTTGGCGACGAAATTTGGAGTAACTCTTCGACCGAAGCAAAAATCAATTACCTAAAAACTTACAACAAGTATATTGCCGGTTTCTTCATGAGCTCTCTGAGTCAGGCAGACAATATGAATTTTGCGGAATCAGTCGATTCAAAAGATGAGAGCTATTTCATTAGCAACGGAAAAGTTTTAGCTGGTGGCACTGAGACAGCAGTTTCCTTACATTATAGCGCAGCTAAATCCCTAATGATTTGGGATGTGAAAACCGGTGGTCACTCGTACATTATTGGTGATCACAGCGACAATTTCAAATCTCATTTGCAGGCATTTTCCTGCAATATTTCTGACAAGAAACAATCTGCAGACGCAAAATTAAACTTTGTGGCTAAGTACATGGACTGCATGCTTGCTGCTGAGTTTAAAAATAAAACCGCTAAGCAATGTTCCGAACAAGTTAAAGCCGGTTTCTCTTGTTAATCTTTTGAATTGATTTTACCCCTTCTGATGAGAAGGGGTAAATTACCTCGCCTTGGGTATCTCTCACCAACTTTTCCCAATTCCTCATCGATAAAGTGCGTTAATCATATAGATACAAAGTATTTATTTTATTTATAGAACAAAAGTCGGCTATTTTGGAGGAACGGAGGGAAACATGAAAAATTTATTTTTAACTTTGACGACAGTAATATCAATCCAAAGCACAGCTGCTGAATTACCCGCAAACCTAAAACTTCGTTGCACTGATGGGACATTTGCTCATAACGAACTTGCGGTCGACGAAAAAGGTGGAGTGGTTACTCTAAAATCTTCGGCGGTTCATCTTGAAGCTTATAAACACCTGCTCAAACTCGACGCGAACGATCTGTGGGGCCGCCTCGAAGTTTCAGTAACTTTTCCCAAATCCCACTGTCGAACTGGATCGAGTGATTCCAAAATCATCGTTTGCACGGATAAGGAAGCGACGTTGAATGTGACCGGCAAACTGGGAAACACGCCAGTTAATCAACAAATTGTTGTGAAAGAAGCCGTGACTAAGGTTCGCAAAATCAGCGAAGTATCTATTTACGGTAATGATTCCAGCGGCTACGAACTCTCGTTAGCACCAGGGTTTGGTCAAGATCGAGACCTTATCACTCAGCAATACTTTACTGGTTTATCAATTGATCAGAGCGCAAATTGCCAAATTGAGAAATAATTCGAAATGGGGCTTTGCCGCGACGAAGCCCTAATTTCCAGAGGTAAGTTTTGCCATATAGAAACCGTCAAAACCGTCGCTATCGGGATAAAATGTTTTATCCGCTAATAGTTTGAAATTCTCGCTGTTAGCTACAAATTTTTCGATTTGCTTTTGATTCTCGGAAGGCAAAATACTGCAAGTAGAATAAACTAACTCGCCGCCCGCCTTCAGCATCCGCGGGTACTGTGAGAGAATAGTAGACTGCAGCGTTCGCAATTCCTCTAAACGCTCTTTTGTCATTTTCCATTTACTATCAGGTTTGCGGCGCAAAACACCAAGACCTGAGCAAGGAACATCTAAAAGTAAACGATCCGCACTTTTTTCTAAACGCTTTATCGTTTTCGTTCCTTCAATCAAGCGAGTCTCAATAATATCGACTCCCGCACGTCGCGCCCGTTGCTTTAATTCATCCAATTTTTTTTGCGAAACATCTAATGCTAAAATCTTTCCTTTATTTTTCATCAGTGCTGCCAAATGTAAGCTCTTACCGCCCGCTCCCGCGCAAGCATCGACAACTCGCATTCCTGGCTGCACATCCAGGAACGGGCCTACCTGTTGTGACGACCAATCTTGAATTTCAAATAACCCGCTCTGATAGGATTTTGTTAAAAATAGGTTGGTGCGATTTTTTAAACGCAAAGCCCCCGAACCGAGGTCATCAACCGCAACTTCTTCGAGAGCTAATTTCTTTTTTGTATTTGCAATATCACCCTTTAAAGTGTTCACCCGCAAAATCACTTCGGCAGGACGATTTAGTGCCGGCAAAATGCTATCCCACCTTGCTCCTAACTCTTCTGCTCCCACTTCATCGAGCCAGTCAGGTACCGACTCACGAACAGCCCTCGGTAATTTAGAAATCTCTGGCAGTCGCGGCACACCTTTAAACTCTGGCCATGGCGGTAAATCTATTTTTTTCCAAACGAGATAAGCACCTAATACCAACCAATAGTTATCATCGCGATCGACTGTAAAAGTAAGAAAACGCCACCAGCGCACAATATCGTAAACGGTTTCCGCGACAAATCGTCGATCCCGAGAGCCGAATTTCTTATTTCCTTTTAAAAGAATGTTAACGACTTTGTCGGCATAAAACTTTTCGACAAAGATCTGCTCTAACGCAGTAATAATAACTTCACAAATTGGACGATGAATTTTCAAAATGTGAACACAGCTCCGCCACCAAAAGTACTACCATTGTGCTGACCGTCGGATAGTACGTTAACAAAGTTTTTTAAACCGGCCTCAATAAAAAAACCCGTCGACTCGATGACATTCATAAAACGTAAGCCTAAAAATATTTGATATTCTAAAGTGATTGCCGATTCACTATCGAGCTGTTTAAAAAAAACTCCCGGACCAATGCCACCACCAAAATAAAAGGGAAAACCACTGGTTGCGTCAGGAAAACTTACGGCGGCAAGAATTCCCATTTTGGTGGCACGCTTTCCCGCTGCCGTTTCCAATGAATCTAAATCAAGTCGCAATAAGAAATCTCCAGAGTTCGTCCACTCACCGAAGCGGTAAGAGATGCCGCCATTAAATTTACCAATATCGGCCTCACTATTACTTGCCAGTAAGTAAGACTGTGAAGTCATATAGCTGCCAAGATGAATTGCTAAATAGTGATCACTTTGAATCGGCCTGCTAATTGAGGAGTCACTGGCAGCAGAACGCTTTTTATCAGGTGAAAAATATTTGGCGGCGGCGTTCTTGCCCGTTTGTTTTGGTTCACTAACTTCATTTTCGACAGGGGCAGGTGAAACCTCAGCGCTCTTGCCACCAATTTTTTCGGGATAAGAAGTCGAAGGATCTGCCGAAACACGTAAGACGACGAAACAAGACGCCAAAACAATCATTAATCTTTTTTTCATTCCTCCATATTACCAATGTCCCCTCGTATGTAACTAATTGACGCACAATGTTTTGTGTGTTAGTTTTGCGGCTCGTTTAAGGAAGGTTTATGAATAGTCGTCGCATCTCACGCGAGGTGGCCCTGCAAATTCTTTTTCAACATCAGTTTCGGCCCGAAATTGATGTAAGTCAGTCCCTAGGTCTCTACGAAACGTGTTTTTTACAAGCGCAAGACAGCTGGAACTACGCAAAAGACCTTACCATGGGTGTGCTCGAACATCTTGTCGCTATCGACGAAGTCATCACTAAACATTTGCACAATTGGAAGAAAGAGCGTCTCGCACCTGTTGACTTAAATGTCCTGCGAATTGCTGCCTTCGAAATGAAATTCGTCACCCCCGCTGTTCCTAAAAAAGTTGTTATTAATGAAGCCGTAGAAATTGCCAAGAAGTTTGGCAGCGAGAATAGTTCCGCTTTTATAAATGGTGTCTTAGACAAACTCGACAGTTGAATTCAGATCATTAAAAATCTACTATCGGTTTATGCCATTAGTTAGAACCGACAGAGCAGGCGCTTTTTCTTTAGGCCACACATTATGGATTATCGCAACTCCCCAACAATCACACTGGGCGCAGCTCATAGATTGGGAACTTGGTTTTCAAATTACTCGTGCCGAGCATTTTCAAGAAACGTCCTGGGCAAAACCATTAGAAGAAATTGTCCAAGCTTGCGCATTACCCCGTTATGACGACCGCCCCGACAAATCAGCACCACTGATGATTGCTTCGCACCACTATTTACCGAACACGTTCACTGTCTGCTTACCATTTTCTGAAAAAGCCAAATGGGTTAAAGAAATAAATGAAATTTGGGAAAAATTAAAATTTCCAACCCTGCGGGTTTTTCTACCCGACAATCTGAAGTTTGAAGCGGTGGAGGACGCCTGGGACAATCCCGATCACATCCAAGACGTCTCGATCGTTCCTAGTTAATCACTTAAGCGTATTGTGTTGTAGCGCGCGGAACAAAACCTCTGATGCGGCTTTGGCTGTGCTATCTTTACGAGTGTAAAACTTCACGCTATACGAATAGGAAATATCAGTAACATCAACGCGATTTAGTCTTCCCGATTGCACTTGCTTTCGAATACTGTGCGCTGGCAAAAATCCCCAACCAAACCCTGATTCAACAATTCTCTTCAGTGAACCAACATTAGAACTTTCAATCGCGGGGCGAATATCTAATTTCTTTTCCGTCATTAACTTGTTTAAGGTCGCTTCAAAACCTGGATAGTGTTGATTAAGCCGGACCAAAGGATTTTCGCGCAAATTTTCGCTGCTGATACTGGCAGGAACTGTCGTATCACGTGCCGAGACGACCAACCAAATTTCATCTTTAAACAAAACTTTTTCGTCGTAAAGATCTACACTTTCGCCGTACTCTCTAAGCGTATCCGGCAAAATGGCGACATCAAGCTTACCTTTTTTCATCATGTTCAAAATATCTTCACCAGCATCATACTCAAGGTTGATGCTCAACTGACTATTGGTTTTTAAAAATAAACCCACTAGTGGACTTACTAAATACATCCCGATCGAATTCAAAGTTCCAATTGCCAGTTGACCTTTGACTTCTGATTTCATGCCTTGGATCGCAACTTCGGCCTGCTTTGTGAGATGCATGATTTTTTTTGCGTACTCAAAAAGCAATTGTCCCTGCAAGGTTGGTTTTACGTGGCGAACTCCGCGCACGAGTAATTCCACGCCTAATTCTTCTTCCAAATTTCTTATTTGCTGACTAACTGCTGGCTGAGTTAAAAATCATTTTTCTGCAGCAGCTGTCATACTGCCTTCACTTAAAATTGCGCAGAAGGTCGCCAATTGCTGTAGGTTCATAAGTATTTCCTTGCCA
>CAYPZY010000074.1:0-10272 GCA_964415155.1 uncultured Bdellovibrionales bacterium | reverse complement strand
CAGGAATGGTCCCTTCATTTTTCGTCGTGATGCTAAGTTCATATTGTTCTTCGACGTTCACCTGTGGTTTGGCAGTATCTTTCAACCAATAGGTAAGTGCCGAGCCTTTCATTGCCAACTCAAGAAGCTGGCCTAGCTCTTTGTATTTTTCATCGTGCTTTTTCCAACTAACCTGAACATTTGCCTTAACTTCGCGAGAGCGTTTTGGGGTTTCCGCAAGTGCAGGAACATCTTTAGAAATAGTGATCTCTTGGTCTAAATTGATGGGGCAGGGTTTTTTATCAGTTTTATCTGATGATTCAACAGCGAATGATTCCTTAAAAGTTTGATATTGAAGGTCTTCGCTGGGCTTTTCTTTATCGATCGGTTTCACCAGGCAGCGCTCTTTAAGATCCTGGCTCATCTTGGTTTGCATGGCCGTCGTTTTTGCTTTGGTATCTTCTTTACTGCTAGGAGAGAGTGTGTTGGCTGCTTTATTCATGTCAGAAATGGGAGCCCACAAACGGTAGAAGTTCGAACGTTGTTCATCGTTGAGTTTTGGTAAATTTTTGGTGTCGTGATCCCCAAGCGGATTGTTATCGATACCAAGTTTCATGCCGCCAACACCTGAATTACAACCGGTTATCAGCGTCGTAACCACGAGTAAAAAAATAGGAAATTTCAAATTCTCCCCCTTATGGTTTGGGTGAAATATAGTAGCATCTATGCAAGGCGTCAATGATAAATTTTTCAGGCTTCAAGCGCCAGCAAATCCTGCTTCGTGGTTAACCCGCGCGGAGCAGAAAATCCACCGAGCGAATTACTTCCTATAATTCGATGACAAGGAATTATTACAGGCCATGGATTTTTTCCAAGTGCCGTCCCGACGGCGCGCGCAGCTTTTGGCGAGCCCATCGCTTTGGCCAACTCGCCATAGCTGCAAGTCATACCAGCGGGAACTTTTGCTGCTGCCAAATAAACGCGCCTCTGAAATTCACTACATTGAGAAAAATCTAAAAGTGGAAGAAGGTCGTTATTTTTTTTAGAGAATAACTTCTTTAGAAATTTTTTGATATGCAAGGGTGGGGTTGCCACCATTTCGCCTTTGAGTTTTTTTGTTCCCGGTAAGTAGACTCGACAGATTCCCTTTTCATTCCAGGAAACCGCCATTTCACCAACTTTTGTTGCGAACAAATACGTCTTCATGCTCCTTCTCCTTGTGGATATCTGGAATACCAGAATCCCGGGTATACCAGATATCAGGAAGAAATACCCGATATCTCGTTTCCTGGACGCCGGTATCCAATGGGCTTTGATTGCTGACAGCCCGTTTCCTAAGCAAGGATCTGACTTAGGGTGAGTCTGTGTATCCAAGTTAAGTTTTTCCTCATACAATATGATTTTGGAGGTATTTCTATGGCAGCCGCAAAAAAGGTGGACAACAAACGAAGTTCAATTCGCTTCACTCCCGATCTTGGAGATTACGCCGCCCTTTGTTTTAGAAAAACAAGTTCTGAATTTAGAGTTGATTCGCTGGGAATAATTATCAATGAATCGGCAACGGGCTGTGCCATCGTCATTCCGCAAACCAAAAAATTGCAAGAGGGTGATAAATTTGTCGTGCAAGTTGGTAAATTGAACCCGTGTAAAGCCGTCGTTGTTTGGCGAAAAGAAATAGACAAAGATGTTGTCAAATTAGGAATAAAATATGAAGAATAAGGGATGAAAATTGGCATCCCGCTTGAAGATCGTGAACAAGTCTTAAACGAAAACCGAGTCTCAGCCACTCCCGATTCAATCAAAAAAATTTTAAAGAATGGCTTTACTGTCATTGTCGAAAAATCGGCTGGAAACCGCGCCGGATTTTCTGACGAGGATTACGCTAATGCCGGAGCTCAATTAGGAAGTCATCAAGAGGTTTTTGCTTGTGATCTCGTTTTAAAAATAAACCCTCCGACTTTGCCCGAAACCGAGTTATTAAAAGCGGGCAGTTATCTGATTTCACCACTTAATTCTTACGAAAACAAAAAACTTGTCGAATTATTGGCGCAGAAAAAAATTAATGCTTTTGCCATGGAAAGACTGCCGCGCACTTCTCGGGCGCAGTCAATGGATATACTCTCATCGCAGGCAAACATTGCGGGCTATCGGGCAGTTCTAGAGGCGACCAAACATTATAAAAAGTTTTTTCCACTTATGATGACATCAGCGGGCATGGCTAAACCGGCCAAGCTAATCGTACTAGGTGCCGGTGTTGCTGGGTTACAAGCGATAGCGACAGCTAAGCGTTTAGGAGCACAAGTTGAAGCGTATGATATTCGCCCGGAAGTGAAGGAACAAATCGAATCGTTGGGAGCCAAATTTATTGAGTTTAATCTTCAAGAATCTGGAGTCGGCGCAGGCGGTTATGCAAAGGAACTTTCTGAAGAAGGTAAAAAAGAACAGCAGCGTCTGCTTACTGAAAAACTAAAAACGGCTGATATCATTATTACCACGGCAAGTATTCCCGGTCGGAAAGCGCCAACTCTGATCACAAGGGATGCGGTAGAAGGAATGCGTCGTGGTTCCGTTATTATCGATATGGCCGCTGCCACTGGCGGTAACTGCGAAATGACCAGAGGTAACGAGATTGCAATGACTGCGAATGGAGTTACCATTGTTGGTTTAACCAACTACCCGGCGCTAGTGGCCACTGATGCGAGTCAGTTTTTTGCCAATAATCTTTATAATTTTTTAAGTCTTCTTATCAAAAAAACACAAGAGGGAGTCTCTTTAAATGTCGACTTTAACGATGACATTGTGAGCGGGACTTGTGTTTGCCATAACGGGCAAGTGAGGATCTAAACTATGTCACCAACCATGATAGGCGTTTACGTTTTCGTTCTTTCTTGTTTTGTCGGCTATCACGTGATTTGGGGAGTTACTCCGGCACTTCATACACCGTTAATGGCGGTGACTAATGCTATTAGCGCCATCGTCGTGGTCGGTGCCATTCTCGTTGCTGGCCACAACTCAGGCCAGTTCGGTGCCGTCGAACTGATAGGCTTTTTTGCGGTCTTACTGGCGGCAGTAAATATTTTTGGTGGTTTCGTTGTGACTCGACGAATGCTTGCAATGTTTAAAAAGAAGAAGTAGGTCAGCGATGTTAACTCCCGATTTTTTTGCGATCATCTATCTCGTTGCGAGCGTCTTTTTTATTTTTGGTCTCAAAGGTTTGAGTTCACCTAAAACAGCAGTTGGCGGTAATAACTCGGCTATGATTGGTATGGCCATCGCCATAGTTGCCACACTTATTCATCCAGAAGTAAAAAACTATTCCTGGATTGTGGCGGGACTGACAGTTGGTGGCTTGATCGGTTCAATCACTGCCATGAAAATTCAAATGACAGCGATGCCGCAACTCGTGGCGGCTCTTCATAGTTTCGTGGGGCTGGCGGCCGTTTTAATTTCCATCGGAACTTTTCTAACTCATTCGTTGGAACAAATGAACGCCGTGATGGCTATTGAGTTATCACTTGGAAGCGCGATTGGAGCTGTTACCTTCACGGGTTCAATTATTGCCTTCATGAAATTACAGGGAATCGCTGGTTCTAATCCGGTGGTTTTTAAGGGGCAACATCTGCTGAATTTGCTATTGGGTCTTGCGGTTGTTATCTTGTGCGCACAGTTTGCTTGTGAGTTTCAATACTGGCAGCTTCTTGCTTTATCTTTTTTATCGTTAATTCTCGGCGTTTTGTTGATTATTCCTATTGGTGGTGCCGACATGCCGGTGGTGGTTTCAATGCTGAATTCTTATTCGGGTTGGGCAGCGTCTGCAACGGGTTTTACGCTCAATAACTATCTATTAATCGCCACTGGAGCTCTGGTAGGAAGTAGCGGCGCTATCCTTTCCTATATTATGTGTAAGGCCATGAATCGCTCTTTCTTTAGCGTCATCCTAGGTGGTTTTGGTGCGGAAGCGGCAGTGGCGAGCGTGACTGCGGGAAAATCAGTGAAGTCTTCTGCGGCGGAAGATATCGCCTTTATGATGGCAAACTCTTCCAAAGTAATTATCGTTCCAGGTTACGGTATGGCTGTGGCGCAAGCTCAACACGCAGTGAAAGAACTCTACGAGGCACTTAATCATAAAAATGTTGAAGTGAAATTTGCTATTCATCCCGTGGCGGGTCGCATGCCGGGGCATATGAATGTGTTGTTAGCAGAATCTGATATCCCTTACGACAGCGTGTTTGAATTAGAAGAGATAAACGGAGAGTTCTCTTCAACCGACGTTTGTTTGGTTCTGGGAGCCAACGATGTGGTCAATCCGGCAGCGAAAACGAATAAGCAGAGTCCATTATATGGAATGCCGATACTTGATGCTTACAAAGCGCGCCAGGTATTTGTCAACAAGCGCTCAATGAAACCCGGCTACGCTGGTGTCGACAATGATCTTTTTTATTACGATAATTGTTCGCTAGTCTTTGGCGATTGCAAGGCCGTTGTTGAGCACATCATGAAAAGCGTGAACGAAAACTAATCATCTTGTGCTACTTTGCTTTGCAAATTAAATCTGTCAAACTAGTTTTCCATAAATAACGTTGCACAATTTGTTTATTTCTTAACTCCAGAGTTTACCATCGGAAAATTTCTTGTTTAGATCACATTAAGAAGGGGGATTAATGAATTTAAACAACATGAAATTTTCAGCGATAATGATGGTGCTAGCTCTGGTGTTTGCCGTGCAAACTAAAGCGGGAAGTGACAGAACTATTTCCATAATGGCTTACAACGTGGAAAATCTTTTCGATGCCGAACATGATGAGGGCAAAGATGACTTTACATTTTTACCGATTGGTTTTCCTGATAAAGAACGCCGCTGCCGTGGCCAAGCCAATCCCTATTACGTTGAAATGTGTTTGAAAACTGATTGGACGCCTGACAAAGTTGAAGTGAAACTTTTAACTTTAAAGCGCATGCTCACTCATATGGGTTACCTTCCAGATATCGTGGGGCTCGAAGAAGTTGAAAATAAAAGTGTTGTCGGTCGATTGGCGCAAGCTGCCGGCTACCGCAAGTTCTTAATCACGGAAAGTCCAGACAAACGCGGCATTGACGTAGCGTTACTATTTAACGAAGACAAACTGGAATATTTGGATCACGAAGAAATTGTTATTGAAAGCGAAAAGACGCCTTTAAAAACCCGCAATATTTTACGCGTGAACTTTCACATGAAAGGTGCCGGTCTTACTCTGGAAGGTAAGGAACCGGTTCTTGGCGTCTACGTCAATCATTGGCCATCGCAAGAAAAGGATTCAAAATTCCGCATGCTGGCGGCTGACTTCTTAAAAGACGATATTCTCAAGCAACGTCGTCGGCACGGTGCCGCTAATTACTACGTTGTTGCAATGGGTGATTTTAATACAACAGAACGCGAAGAGCCCAATGCGATTTCTGACTACATTGCCAATCCTGAATCCAAGGCTTCCCTCATCGATGTCCAAACTGCCTTAGATTTTGGCGGTCGACGTAAACCTAGCCCTTATCCGCAAACTTACTTTTATCGCAGCCGTTTTAATTGGGAGCGTTTTGATCGCATATTGGTAAGCCGTAATATGTTTGAAAAGGCAGGTGTCGTACAGGCAAATGCCGAGACTTTCAAGGTGGTAAAACCAGCTTTTGCGACTTACGACTACACCGAGCAGAATCCAAAGAACCGTAATCACGGTAAAACAATGCCCAGTGTGCCCCGGTCTTATGATCATAACTCGACAGACCCAGAGACCGCTGGTTACTCTGATCATTTTCCTGTCTACCTCGAGTTAGAAGTTCGCTAGTCTAGACGGACGACATGTAACTAATGTTGCTACATGTCGTCCTTTGCGTTTGCTTTGTTAAGAACCAATCTCAAGTGGTATTATTTGAGGTTGAGTATGGAATCTTCACATCTTTCTTATTTAACTTTTATCTCTCCAGAATATTTAGAAACGTTAAGAGCTGTTTACTATCAAAATCCCGAAAGTTTGCCATTAACGTGGCGACTTTTTTTTGATGGTGTTGAAGTTGGTCAAGAGCTTCAAGAACAACACTTGGACAATGGCTATACTAATGGCCATGGTAACGGCCACGCCGAAAGTACAGGTATTACACCTGTGCTCGGTGCGGGGATAGATACCGAGCTGCGCATCCTTAATTTGATCGAGGCGTATCGGCAAAGAGGACATCTCGCGGCTCACTTAAATCCTTTGTCTGAGACAAAACCGCCTTTGCCAGAGCATTTGGCATTAGCGAAATTTGGTTTAGAGAATGTAAAACCTGATCAAAAGTTCCAGGCTGGTAAAATTATCGGTCTTAACCTGGCCACGATTACAGAAATTATCAGTCGTCTACGCGAAATCTATTGTCGTGATATCGGTGTTGAGTACAAACACATCTCTGATGATCGAGTAACAACTTGGCTTGAAAGTAAAATGGAACCAAGTGGCAACTCCACCAGCTTTTCGGTCGACGAAAAGAAAGTTGTACTCGAAGATTTAATTCACGCCACTTTGTTTGAAGGGTTTTTACAAAAAAACTTTACGGGACAAAAGAGATTTTCTTTAGAGGGCGCTGAAGCAACTATTCCTGCGCTAAAGCGTTTAGTGCGAACGGCTGCTCGCGAAAACGTTAAAGAACTTATTTTCGGAATGGCCCATCGTGGCCGTCTGAATGTTCTCGTGAATGTTTTAAAAAAACCACCTGAAGACGTCTTTAACGAATTCCAGGGGGCGCCATACACCAATGATTTTGGTGGCAGTGGTGATGTGAAATATCACTTGGGATATTCTAACAATGTCGAAGTAGAAGGAAAAAAAGTTCACTTCAGTTTGTGTTTTAATCCTAGCCACCTTGAAGCGGTCGATCCGGTAGTCGAAGGAATCGCGCGAGCTAAACAGGATCACAGCTATAAAAATCGCGAAGAGGTTTTGCCGATTCTTATTCACGGAGACGCAGCTGTCATTGGCCAGGGAGTTGTAACAGAGACTCTAAATTTGTCTAACCTCGAAGGTTATTCTACCAATGGTACCGTCCATATGGTGATTAACAATCAGATTGGTTTTACGACTCTGCCTGAAGATTCGCGTTCAACACCGTATTGTACAGACTTTGCGAAGGCGATTCAGGCGCCGATTTTTCATGTCAATGGCGATAACGTCGAATCGGTTATGCATGTTGTCTCGTTGGCCGCCGAGTTTCGGGCTAAATTTAAACGTGATGTTTTTGTCGATATCTACTGTTACCGCAAATATGGTCATAACGAGGGTGATGAACCAAGATTCACACAACCTCATATGTACAACCAAATTGCGAAACAGAAGACGGCACTAGATAAGTATTCCGATCTACTTATCGGTCGCGCTGAAATCACCGGCGACTATATCAATGAGCGAAAAAAGACATACGAAAGCGATCTTGATCAAAAACTTAAGATCGTGAAGGAAACTAAAAAAGCTCAAAGCATCAATAGTATGAGTGGTAAGTGGTCTAAGTTGCGTACCGCCAAACCAAATGAGCTCGCCGAGTTTTTTGAATCTTCTGCGAAAGAAGCAACAATTGATAAAGTTTTTGAACTGATTCACAAAATTTCACCTGACCTTGAGCCTCTGCCAAAGTTTAAAAAAATGCTTGAGACCAGGTATCAGGCCACTAAATCATCGCAAATTTATGATTGGGCCATCGCTGAGCAATTAGCCTTCGGTACCTTACTACTTGATGGATTTAGTATTAGATTGACGGGCCAAGATAGTAAACGCGGGACCTTTAGCCATCGTCATATTGAAATCATTGATAATAAGACGGCAAAGAGGGTTATGCCCCTTAAAGAACTTGAAGGTGAAAAAGCTAAGTTCAATGTATTTAACAGTCCACTTTCAGAATTTGCAGTGATGGGTTTTGAATACGGCTACAGCTTGGCTGAACCCGATACCTTGACTATCTGGGAAGCGCAGTTCGGAGATTTTGCCAATAGCGCACAGATCATTATGGATCAATTTATTAGTTCGTCTGAGTACAAATGGCGACGTATGAGTGGCGTAGTTTTGTTTTTACCTCATGGCTACGAAGGACAGGGACCCGAACACTCGAGCGCACGTCTTGAACGCTATTTGCAAATGTGCAGTGAAGACAACATGCAAGTGTGTTACCCAACAACCCCGAGTCAACTTTTTCACATGTTAAGGCGGCAAGTCCTGCGACCATTTAGAAAACCCCTTGTTGTTATGACACCAAAGAGTCCATTACGCATGCCTGAGGTGGTTTCACCAAAATCCGAATTCACTAAAGGTGGGTTTCACAACATTCTTTTAGATGAAGCGCCGGTGAATACCTGTCACACCGTTATGTTTTGTAGTGGAAAAGTTTATTGGGATTTAAAGAAATATGTTGGCGAAAAATCCTTGAGCGACAAAATTACTTTGGTTCGTCTAGAACAGCTTTATCCGCTCGATAAAGAAAAACTGCTATCACTAAAACAAAAATTTAAAAGTGTTAAAGACTGGGTTTGGGTTCAAGAGGAACCCAAAAACATGGGAGCCTGGTCTTTCATTAAATTAGCAACTGATGAAATGGGATTTAATCTTCGTTATGCTGGTCGCAAGTCAGCAGCAAGTCCCGCTACTGGATCAAGCAATGTTCACAAGAGTGAAAGCGAAATGCTTTTAAAGGACGCTTTCGGGAGTTAATCTATGGCGCAAATAAATATTGTCATCCCTAGTGTGGGAGAATCAATTGTCGAAGCCAATATCGGCAAAGTTAATTTTAAAAGTGGTGACTGGGTAGAGAAGGGATCAGCGGTTTTTGAGATTGAAACCGATAAAGCAACAGTAGAGGTGGTTGCTCCCGACAGTGGTCAGCTTAATTTGAAAGTTAGCCAAGGTGAAACAGTAAAGATTGGCGCAGTTACGGGAACGATCGATACATCAGTTCCGCCACCAACAAATCGCGCTAAAGCAGAGACTCCAGCGGCGAAACCAACTTCAGCCCCTCCGCCAACAGGGCCGACGGCATCTCCAGCTCCCGCTCCTGCTGTTAGTGGTTTTGGCGGCATGGCGATGCACGCGGAACCACAGGCGATGAAAGGATTTGGCCCTGCTAAAAGGAAAGCTATTCGCGAGGGCAAAATGCCAATGCCACAACCAAGCGGTGGTGGTTTCGGTTTTGATATGAGTAACGAGCAAGAGCGAAAGCCAATGAGTGTTATTCGCAAAAAAATTGCCGAACGTTTGGTTTATTCGCAACAAAGCACGGCGACTCTTACGACATTTAATGAAATCGATATGTCGCGAGTGATGATGTTAAGAGATAAGTTAAAAGATGACTTTCAAAAGAAGACTGGCGTTAAGCTTGGATTCATGTCTTTTTTCACCAAAGCAATGTGCTATGCGATAACCCACGTTCCGACCATTAATGCTTTCATTGAAGATGAAGAAATTGTTTACAATAAAAATGTTCACGTCAGCATCGCGGTGAGCACGGATCGCGGTTTGGTGGTTCCTGTCGTTCGTAATGCGCAGAATCTCTCTTATAGCCAAATTGAAAAGGAAATCGCTCGTCTGGCCGACAAGGCGCGCACGGGAAAATTGGGCATTGAAGAGATGATGGGTGGCACTACGACTATCACCAACGGCGGTGTTTTCGGCTCTCTATTATCAACCCCTATCATTAATCCGCCACAAAGTTCCATCTTGGGTTTGCACAAAACTGAAAATCGCCCAATGGCAATCCCAACTGAATCGGGTGGTTTTTCCATCGAAGTACGACCAATGATGTACGTTGCACTCAGTTATGATCATCGTATTATCGACGGCAAAGAGTCAGTGACTTCTCTCGTGAAAGCGAAAGAGTACCTTGAGACGGTAGTTTCAGAAAAAGATATTAATTAATATGGCAGAGGCAAATCCAAATTTTGATGTGGTGATTATCGGTTCTGGTCCCGGCGGCTATATTGGCGCCATTCGCGCGGCGCAATTGGGATTTAAAGTGGCGTGTGTTGAGAAGGATTCTACTTATGGTGGCACCTGCCTCAATGTCGGATGTATTCCGAGTAAAGCACTTTTGGAATCAAGCCATCTTTTTCATAAAATGAAAAAAGAAAGTGCTGAGCATGGTGTGGAAGTCTCTGGCGTCACTTTGCAATTAGACAAAATGCTAAAGCGCAAAGACGAAGTGGTAAAAAAATTAACTGGCGGGGTAGCTCAGCTTTTTAAAAAGCATAAGATTTATGGTGTCCAAGGCGTCGGGGAGATTAAGACGCCAACGCAAGTCGTAGTAAAAAAG
>CAYPZY010000073.1:0-10274 GCA_964415155.1 uncultured Bdellovibrionales bacterium | reverse complement strand
GGCGGTGACCACTCAATCACTTTACCCGTGTTAAGAAAAGTTCGCGAAAAGTATGGGGTACCTCTTAGACTTATTCATTTTGATGCGCATTTGGATAGTTATCCGGCTGCCTGGGGTTGTGAATATCATCACGGTACTTTTGTTCGTCATGCTGTTGAGGAAAAATTGATCGATCCGATAAATTCCCACCAAATAGGAATTCGCGGCCCACTAGCGGGCGCGGATGATTTAGATTTTGTCAGAAAGCACAAAATCAACGTACACACAGTTGATGATATTAGAAGCGGTCTTAAAGAGTTTTGCAAAAAAATTGGTAGCTTTGATGAGCGTCCTACCTACATTAGCTTTGATATCGACTGTCTCGATCCTGCTTACGCTCCGGGGACGGGAACACCTGTTGTGGGCGGTCTTACGACTTATGAAACCCAACAGATTTTGCGATCATTTAAAATTAAAAATCTTGTCGGGGCAGATATTGTTGAAATCAGTCCTCCCTTTGACCATTCCGATATTACAGCGCTTGCTGGTGTCGACACATTATTTGAATTTTTAGGAATTTTTAGCGAAAGGTAGAAATGTCTTTTTTACGAAAACTATTTGGTTTCTATGATAAAGAAATCATCAAGCGGTTTCCCCGACTATCAACGTTAAATAAAATAGGCTTTATGCCTGATGATAATAAAAGGACTATTCCTGCCATTAATATCTCATTTACCGGCATTGGCCTCGATGCCAAAAAGAGTCCAATTTTTCAAGAAAGCCAACAGGTGCCTGGTCAACTCATTTTAGACGGTGAACGACATCCGATGTCTTTGAGTATTCGCCATGTTACTCCAAAAATTATTGGCTGTTCTTTTATTGGCCCTAGTGAAACCATACGCATGCCTATTGAAAACTATCTTAAGTATGAATTGGCGGGCGTAAGTATGCGCAAGATTAGTACTGAATTTATGAATGCTGATCCTCGCGGTGATTCCTTATGGTTTACCGATGGTAAAGCCAACGAAATATATGTGCTTCATCGAAATCAGGATTTAATAATGTGTCATCTAACATTTTTTGGAAATTACTTCGAAGTCGCTCCACAAAAACCCGTTCGTGTGGGTTTTATTTCTGACGTGAAAAAGGAAAAGGCCTTTCATAAAGGTTCTGACTTGGTAAGATATATCTCGCACATTGATCAAAAGATGCTCGAGGTGGCGGAACGCTTTTTATTCAACATCGAAGGAATACCGGGAGCTCTGAAAGAGCAGATCAAGGATCTTCTTCTCTCGACTCTAACTCCAAAGGTCAGTGGAGGCTGACGGGTAAACGTAAAATAAATTCAGTATGCGATTTTTGACAGTTAAGATAGAGTTCACCTCCAAGCGCGGAAGCTATCTGCCGCGAAACATCCACGGCCATTCCCGAGCCACCCATCTCATGGGTAAGACTCCTGCTAACTCCCTCATTACTATCAGAGCTATCAGAAATTGAAATCACCGGCCCACTAGCGCTTTCACTAATCGCAACCTCAATCCATCGCTCAAAAAGGCCGTTTACGCTACTGCAGGCGTTACTTATTAAATTGATGAGAATCTGCATTAGGAAGTGAGGACAAGTGATCAATTCAAATGTTTTTGGAATTTTCAAGCGAAGTTCGATCGAATGTTGGTCGAGATCGGGAGAACAGATATCAATTACTTCTTTTAAAGCTTGCCATACATTAACGGGCATAAGGGAAATTTCGTTGTGAAAATCCGGTCCTTTAGGGCTTTCTTCAGAAGCTGGCGAATTTTGATTTATATCGATTGTCTGACCGAAAACCATCGTGTCTGTCCTCACTTTTTTAGAGCGAGGATATATTAAATAAATCATATTTAACAAACAAGATGCAATTTATCTAGCTTGCAATATTTACCGATGGGACAGAATTGCCCAAGTAGTTCAACCAACTTTTTTCAATGGAACAGAATCAGACTTACTGATTGTAATTCGGTTTTCCCAAAGTTTGCGATTGGCTTCCGCCAAATTCATCGCCTCTTCCGAGAATTTTCTTAGGTGGTAGAACCCGGTAACTTCATTGAAGACAAAAGGTACCGCGACAGGCGGTAAGACTTTACCGTTCCACTCTAAATCAGAATACCCAAAAAATTCGTACAGTTTGTCCATTTTAAAGCGGATTACACCGCCGGCAATAATTTCATCTATCTTTGCATCTTTGTGATAAAGAACGTGAATAGTTCTAAGGGCAGTACGCAGATCAGCGTTACCCTTGTGATCGTTATGGACCGCCAGCGAGCTCGCATAAACCAAACTTTTATTTTGCTTCTCGCAGTTGGTAATGATCGACTGAATTTTTTCCGCATGCTCCTTGGCACCAATCATATTCATCAAATTCAACACTGGTAAACTCATGCTATGCAGCTTGGCTCTCTCGAGGGTCACGGTACGGTACGCCATTACGGGATTCAATTCGCCCCGTTCGTCTAAACAAATCAGGTGATGAGTAGCGACGAAATCACTCGTGTCAACCGGGAGAACCCCATAGGGGTATTCTCTTTTATAACCGATCATTTTCAATTGTACCATTTTGTGAAACATGTCTTTTGAAAGGGGATCATCCCAGGTGTCGTATGGACATTCCAACACTACAATTTTAAATTTTGCTGTCATATTAAACCTCGGATCAAGCGGCTTTTTTGCCAGAGATTTTAATTTGGCGGCTTTGGCTTAGCATGTGTTGATAAAACACACGACTCTCACGCAAATTCTGTTGAATTATCTGCGCCTGCTTATCATCGACCGATGCGACCATTTTCTTGGCTTTTTCTACGTGGTCGATATCCTCCTGTGCATGCACCTTCAAAAAGTGGGCACAATTTTTTCCGTGCGCTTTACTCACTCTTTCGTGAACGGTTTTTCCTTCGCGAACAGCCAGTCCCTCCAAACATAGAATCCAACCAAAAAAGGAAATGGGATCCTTATGTTCTAACCAATAGTACTGCGTCTGATAAAACGCAGATGTCTCTGGAAACTCAGTGAACTGCTTAATATCAAAACCTAAACCCTTGAGGTCGCGAATTGCTAGATGTTCATGACCGTGCTCTTCACGGAGGTGTTCAAGAAAGCGTAAATGTATTGGATGTTGGTCAACATCAAAACGCGAAGCTGCTAAAGCAAGTAGCCGAGTTGATTGGCAGACATAAAAATAGGTCTGTGCAAGCCAACAGGCATACGCACTTTTATCTTCCCATGGAAAATCCAAAGTTGATTCGGCCAAGATTTTTAAATCATCCTCTAAATTTACTTTTGATTTCATTGAGACTCCTATTGTTGAAGTCTCTATCGGAATAAATTAAAGGTATTTATAGACAAAAATGGTATAGAATTAGGAAAAAATTAACTGGAATTTAACCCAGTTAATTACATTGCTTTTGATCTTTTTAAGCTACTTTTCCAGAACATTCGTTCTTGTTCTAAAATAAAATTAAGAAATTCCTTCTCCGGAATACTGTAAAGATGGGCTATTTTTACTAGAACATGTAAAGGAATAGCGCATTTGCCAAGTTCAATGTTGGAAATAAATTGGCCCGAGCTGTGGCCAAACTTTTTTGCTACTTGCGATTGTGTGTAATTGGCCTGTTCGCGCTTGTTGCGAAGGTACTGGCCTAGAGCTTTAGAATAATTTTTATCACGATAGGTCATATTGCAATTCGTCCTTAGTAGCGGATGACATCAATTCATCATCCGAAATTTCTTGGTTTACGACTTTAGCTCCTGCAAGAGAAGCTAAGACGGCTATGTTTTTATTTTTATCAAACAGAGGTGATACATACTTTAGTCTAAGTTGGATAGAAAATTTCTGAGAAGAAAATTTCTCTATCAAAAGATGATCCGACATGTTCCATGGCGTTGTCTTTGGATTCGAACTAGTAAATAGCTCGACTGCTCTTTGGTTAATATGCTCAATATGAGTTTTGTCTCGATGCCAAAGCTCCATATAGTCATACGAGTAGATTTCCGCCAAGGTGTAAGAGCAAACTTTAAAAAAGTTAAAGTTTCGAAAAATTTGTGTGTAGTCATTACCGTAAAACTCTACGACGTCACTATCATCCAATTTATCAAAAAAATTGTCACAAGGACGTAACCCAAGCTCTTTTATAGCCACCCAAACGATTTGTTGGTTGTTTCGCAGTCGCGAACCGCCACTGACAGTCTTTTCGCAAATGTTATGAAATACACTGTAATTTTCAAAAATCTGTTTCTGTTTAAGTGCGGGTAAACTACGGAACTTAAGCCAATTTTCTTCATGGTATGGCAGGATATTGAAACCTTCTTTGCCAGCGAGGCTGCACAAAGTTTCCATCTTTTGTCTTAAGGTCTTTTCGTACTTTTCAGTTTGGCTGTAGGATTGATCTTCAGCGAAAACAGAGTGCATTTTCATACCTTCTTTTTATCACGGGTTAGCGAAATCTCGCAATCCGATTGTACTTTTTACTCTACAAATTTACTTTACTAACGGCCTCTTGAGCTTTTGAGAAGTCTGTCCCGGCTCCCTGAGCGAAATCCGGACGCCCCCCGCCTTTTCCGCCCATCACTGAGGTGATTGATTTTAAAATGTCACCAGCTTTGATTTTGGCGGTTAAATCAGGGGTAACTGAAACAATTATCGGATGACTTTGGCTGCCTTTACCAATGACAACAACGATTCCCGAACTTACTTTGTTTTTCAGTTTATCGGAGATGGCGCTTAAAACTTCGCGATCATCTAATTCCAAAATAGCGGTCACCAGGCGGCTATTACTACCATTCAAGGGCCGCGAGGCTTTTAAAAATGCCTCCGTATCAATTTTCTGACTCTGCAGAGATTTGATATCTTTTTCGAGACTCTTTATCTCGCTTTTTGCTTTTTCCATCCACTCGACAAGTGGTGGTGTTTCCGTACGATTTAGAAATTGTTGCCAATTTTCCCCGAGGCTTACTTGGTTGCGTGCGATCGAGTACTCATTGGTATTTTTCATCAAAAATTGAATGGCTGTACTGCTTGTGATGGCCTCTATTCGCCGAACTCCGGCGCTGACGCCGCCCTCGCTAACAAGTTTAAATGCCAGAATTTGTGAGGTGTTACTCACGTGAGTACCGCCACAGAGTTCGGTGGAGAAAGTTCCCATCTTAATGACCCGTACCTGCTCGCCGTACTTTTCTCCAAAAAAAGCGAGAGCACCTTCTTCAACAGCCTTTTTTGGCGTTGTGACGGTAATTTTAACTGGTTCTCCGGCAGCAATCTCTTGATTTACTAAAGTTTCAATTTTTTGAATTTCCTCAGGAGATAGAGGCTGATTATGAGTGAAATCAAAACGCAACCTTTCGTCATTAACATGTGATCCAGCTTGGCTGACGTGCGTTCCCAAAACCTTTCGCAAAGCCGCGTGTAAGAGATGGGTCGCAGAGTGATTCGCCATTGTTTTACGACGTCGCGACTCGAGGACACTGAGATCCACGCTATCGCCAACTGAAAGTTTACCGGAAATCACTTTCAGGTGATGAAAAAAGATTTCACCCTCTTTGGTGCAATCCGTGACTTCGGCTTTACCACCTTTGGATTCTATTGTGCCGCTGTCACCAATTTGCCCGCCGCCCTCGGCGTAAAAGGGGGTAACATCAGTTACTAGGTATCCTGTCTGTCCCGTTGCTAAAGTTTGTACCGTATTTTTTCCATCACTGAGTTTCAAAACTTTTGCTGTCGAACGAATGCCTTCATAGCCTGTAAACTGCGTCGCTTTAAATTGCTTAGAAACTTCTGCAGACAATGTTAACAGATGCGCTTTATCACTATCAATTCCGCCGCCTTTCCAACTGGCCTTGGCGACATCGCGGGCTTTTTGCATTTCACTTTCGAAACCCTTGCTATCGATTGCAACTTCGTGTTCACGAGAAATGAGTTCCGTTAAGTCAGCAGGAAAACCAAACGTGTCATAGAGACGAAAAACCGTGGCACCATCCAAAATTTTTTTATTTTCTTTTTTGAGTTTTGCTAAAGCGTCGTTGAGAATGGAAGTTCCCTGGTCAAGCGTCTGAATAAATCGGCTAACTTCATCTTTAGTGAGAGTTAAAATTCGCTCTGAAGAATTTTTTAGTTCCGGATAAATAGACGACATTGTTTCGATAACGCTAGCGACGATCTTTGGAAAAAGAGACTGATCATTACTAAGCCCGCGGCCATAGCGAATTGCGCGTCTCATAATCCTGCGCAGAACGTAACCTCGACCTTCGTTGGTGGGTATAACTCCGTCAGCAATCAAAAATGCAGTAGCACGTGAATGATCTGCCAAAACTCGTAACGCGACCGTCGTTTGGCGTTGTTTCTCATCTTTGCTTAGTTGTTCCAGATCCGTAACGTACTTAACGCCAGCCAATTTCGCGGCGGTGTTAATCATCGGCAAAAACAAATCCGTATCATAGTTGTTAAATTTGCCTTGCATGGCGGCTGTCACGCGTTCAAGACCAGAGCCGGTGTCTACTGAAGGCTTTGGCAAAGGTGTTTTTTTGCCGCTCTCATCTTCGTAGAACTGCATGAATACGAGGTTCCAAATTTCGACATAGCGATCACAGGGACAGCCCACCTTGCAAGTTTTTTTACCACAACCAGCTGCGGGACCATGATCATAGAAGATCTCACTGCAAGGACCACAAGGGCCTGTGTCACCCATTCGCCAAAAATTATCTTTTTCACCAAAACGAGAAATGCGTTCAACGGGAACTTTTTCTTGTTTATGCCAGATTTCCGCAGCCTCATCATCGGACTCAAATACCGTTACGTACAGTTTGTCTTTAGGAATTGCCAAGGTTTTCGTTAGGAATTCCCAAGCATAAGCGATGGCTTCTTTCTTAAAATAATCGCCAAACGAGAAGTTTCCGAGCATCTCGAAAAAGGTGTGGTGACGTGCTGTAAAACCGACGTTTTCTAAATCATTATGTTTGCCGCCGGCCCGCACACATTTTTGCGAAGACACCGCTCGCACATAAGATCTTTTATCTAGACCTAAAAATACGTTTTTAAACTGGTTCATACCCGCATTAGCAAACAGTAGGGTGTTATCGTCCTCAGGAATTAATCCACTCGAGGAAACAGGTGTATGACCTTTGGATTCAAAAAATTTGATAAAAGACTGACGAACATCTGCGCTTTTCATTTTTCTAATATCTTCCACATTAATTTTAAGTTCAAGCTTTGCCCTTTCGCGTACCATAATTTCATGAATCGGCGCAACCATATCTTGATAAATACAACTCTGTGAAGCACACTGGGCTGGACGATGCTTTACAAAATAAATGAATTTTTAGTTACAGGACTTTACGTTGGCAAAATCAAGTGGGCACCAGGAACTTTTGGGACTTTATTCGCTGTCCCGCTGGCCTGGGTATTTACGAGAGCTGGCTTAATCAATTACATGATTTTGACATTGATAATGATAATGGTGGCTATTGTTCTTTGCCAATTCCACGAATATAAAGCGCAAAAGCACGATCAGGGCGAAGTAGTCATTGATGAGGTGGTTGGCTATCTTCTGGCTTTTATGTGGCTGCCAGCTAACGTTTACTCTTTTGTTTTTAGTTTTTTACTTTTTCGTTTATTTGATATTTTAAAACCTTTTCCCATTAGCTATATCGACAAAAATATCAAGGGTGGCTTAGGGGTGGTCGCTGACGATTTGGCGGCTGGTCTCGTTACCAATCTGATTCTTCATGTTGTTCAGCAAAATACACATTGGTGGTAAATGCAAAGTTCTGATCTTATTAAGTCTATTCACGAGCGGTTTGTTTCTAGGCATATGACTCTTTCTATAGCAGAAAGCTGTACGGGTGGAGCGTTGATATCAACTATCGTTTCGCAGGCCGGCGCCTCGGTTTTTGTGAAAGGTGCAGTGGTGGCCTATTCCAACGATGTTAAGTGTAAGGAACTAGAGGTAAAAAAAACGACGTTGCAAGCAGCAGGGGCAGTGAGTCAGGAAGTGGCTTTGCAAATGGCGAAAGGGGTACGAAAGCGGTTGGAAAGCACATGGTCTCTGGGTATAACAGGGATTGCTGGTCCATCAGGCGGATCTAAGGACAAACCAGTGGGGACTGTTTGTATAGCCGTTTGTGGTCCAAGTTTTGAATTCGTGGAGAAAAATCTTTTCGCGGGTTCGCGCTCAGAGATCATTGCGGCAACAGTAAAAAGATCAATGGAATTAATTTTAAAAAAGACAACCTAAAAAAATAAGGAGTATTCATGGCAAGTGTTCAACCGGAAAAGTCAGCCGAAAAGCAGCAAGCATTAAGCTTAGCGGTTACGGCTATTGAAAAACAATTCGGTAAAGGTTCTATCATGCGCTTAGGCGGTGAGAGTCTTTACAAAGATGTTCCAGTGATTCCTACAGGCTCATTGAGTTTAGACATCGCTTTAGGTGTTGGTGGTCTTCCCAAAGGAAGAATTGTTGAAATTTACGGGCCTGAAAGCTCAGGTAAAACAACTTTATCTCTAAGTGTTATCGCGCAGGCGCAAAAAGCCGGTGGCGTTGTTGCCTTTGTGGATGCTGAACATGCTTTAGATATCGGTTACGCTGCTAAATTAGGTGTAAGAACAGAAGATCTTTTAGTTTCTCAGCCTGACACTGGTGAGCAAGCTTTAGAAATTACAGAAACGCTCGTTCGTTCTGGTGCCGTTGATGTTTTGGTTGTCGACTCTGTTGCTGCTCTTACTCCGCGTGCTGAAATCGAAGGAGATATGGGTGATTCTCATATGGGTTTACAAGCTCGTTTGATGTCACAAGCACTTCGTAAATTAACAGCTGCTATTAACCGCAGCCGTACACTTGTTATTTTCATTAACCAAATTCGTATGAAAATCGGTGTCATGTTCGGCAACCCCGAGACAACTACCGGTGGTAACGCTTTGAAGTTTTATTCTTCAGTGCGATTGGATGTACGTCGTGTTGGTCCAATTAAAAATGGCGAAGATGTCGTAGGTAGTCGTACAGCCGTTAAAGTAGTGAAAAACAAAATGGCTCCTCCCTTTGCTAAAATTGAATTTGATTTGATGTATGGCACTGGTATTTGTATGGCCGGCGATATTTTAGATCTTGGGGTGAACGATTCCATCATCGAAAAATCAGGAACATGGTTTAGCTACAAAGGCGAGCGCCTTGGTCAAGGCCGTGATGCTGCAAAAAATTATTTGATGGAGCATCCGGAAATGATGGCGGAAGTGAAAAAACTTGTTCTGCAGAAACGTGGAATCGGTGCCGCAGCGGCCGCTGCTAAAAAAGCTGCTGAAGCCGAAGTTAGTGGTACGAAAAAAATCGAAGCTCAAGCGACTGTCAATCCTCACGGAAGTGACAAAGAGAAAGTTTTAGCTGACGATAAAAAGAAAAAGAAAACTCACTAAAGAGTTTTCAGTACTGGTGTTAATTTAGGAAAAGGCGTCTATGTGGACGCCTTTTTTATTTTCTGGTGTTGATCCGAATTTTAGAGATTTCAAATGCTCACCTTGGGCGCCCAAGGTGATTTGCTCTCATTTCAAACTACAATCAAACTCCAAACCTTCATTAGCTGAACGAAACTCTACCGGCTTGATTTCTAATGATCTGAGGTTCGGAGTAAGTCTCTCTTTTTGCTCCTGAAAAATGTACTGCTCGTTGTTGACATAGAAACGGGCGGCGACGGTGATAGACGAAGGACTCATATCTTCGCTCCAGCTTACGTACGTCGAAATATGAATCTTTGCACGGGCTGGATTTGTATGGGAATTGCGCATAGAGTTCAGCGGTATTTCAACTCTAAATTCACACGTATTAGACGAAACGCTTCCTTCGCCACTTCCTAGGTTGGAAAGACAGTCGGAGGAAACATCTTTAATGACTGCTGCAGCCACGGTTTCAGGTATTGCCCCGACGGCTCCTTTTTCGTAACGCTGTTCAGAGACAACGCAATTAAGTCGCAATTTTTTTTGTTGCGAAAGTTCGGGTGAATTGACATTGGCACTAACTACCGCCGGCAGAAGTAAGGGCAAAATTAAAATATTTTTTAACATATGGTATCTCCTTGTTTTAGGTACATTATCCATTTAGTGGGAGACATTAAAGTAAGATGACGTAAGTTGAAGTGCGGCCCAAAACTGTCACTCGTCAATAGCTTAGACAGCTAGACTCGATATTACGCCTGACGAACAGGCCCTAAAGTTGCTCCATAGGCTCAGCGATGGCCAAAGTCATATTATTTATTTCGCTTATAACGGGATCACTATTCGCGTC
>CAYPZY010000072.1:0-10302 GCA_964415155.1 uncultured Bdellovibrionales bacterium | reverse complement strand
TTTAAAAATCTAGTCCTGACTACCTGTTGTATTTTTTCTTTCGCGTGTACGAAGTCAGAACATCCACTTGGTACAACAGAAAATCCAGTGAAATTATTTTTTGTTCCGTCCGTTGACTCAAAGTTGATCGAAGAAAAAGCCCAGGACATCAAGAAATACCTCGAGACGAATACTCCATATAAATTCAAAATTAACATTCCTCACAATTATATCGCCGTCGTTGAAGCGTTTGGAACTAAACGTGCCGATGTTTCGACGTTAAACACTTTTGGATACATAATCGCCAATGAAAAGTATGGCGTGCAGGCGCTTATTACCAGTGTTCGCTTTGGAAAATCCACTTATCAATCACAGATCATTGCCCGTGCCGATGGTCCAATAAAAACGCTCAAAGACATTGACGGAAAAAAGTTCGCTTTTGTTGATCCCGCTTCGGCTTCGGGATTTCTACTGCCAAAGAAGCTTTTCAAGGACAATCATATCAAGCCATCCGAAACCGTTTTCGCTCAGAGACACGATAATGCTGTTGCGATGGTTTATAACAAGCAAGTCGACGCGGCAGGTACCTACTACACACCAAAAGCTGAAGGGCAGATCCAAGATGCGCGGCGATTGGTGTTGAAACAATATCCCGATGTTGAAAAGGTTGTGAAGATCGTGCAACTCACGGATGACATTCCCAACGATCCGATTGTTTTTCGTAAAGACTTGCCAGACGAGATGAAAAATAAAATTGTCGATGCCTTCATCAAGTACGTCGAAACATCTAGTGGCAAAGACACCCTTAATGCCATTTTCGCTATCACGGCTTTGAAACGCTGCAGTGACAAGGATTACGACAGTGTTCGCGACATTTTAAAAACTCTTGGTCAATCGGCTTCTGATCTTGCGGGAAAAAAGTAATGTCGACCTCTCTTCTATCAGTTCAAAATCTCAACAAAGTTTACGGAAATGGTTTTAGAGCATTGAAGGATGTCAGTTTTGAAGTTGAAAAGGGCGAGTTTCTGGTAGTCATCGGTCTAAGCGGTTCGGGAAAATCAACATTGCTACGTTGTTTGAACCGCCTGATTGAGCCAACGACCGGAAATATCAACTTCACCGGTAGAGACATCACTCAGGTCGATAAAAAAGAAACGCAAATTCTGCGGAAAAATATTGCGATGATCTTTCAACATTTCAATTTGGTTGAGAGAGACACAGTTATCAACAATGTTTTGCACGGGGCGCTTTCCAGAACGAGTACCCTCATGAGTCTATTCAATTATTTTTCACCCCAGGACCGAGAACAGGCGCAGCGATTTATCGATTTAGTGGGACTTAAGGAGCGGGCCAACTACCGCGTGTCACAATTGTCGGGCGGGCAAAAGCAAAGAGTCGCTATTGCTCGAGCGCTCATGCAAAGCCCGCAACTTTTATTGGCGGATGAGCCTGTCGCGAGCCTTGATCCTGCAACCTGCCATTTGATCATGGACTATCTTAAAAAAGCTAATACCGAGCTTGGTATAACAGTGATTTGTAATTTGCATTTTCTAAGCTTGGTTCGTCAGTATGCCACCCGTGTGATTGCTTTAAAGGCCGGTGAAATAGTTTTTCGCGGCAAACCTGAAGACATCAATGAAGATCTATTTAAAAAAATCTACGGTGATAGTGCGCGCGAGGTGTTGGTGAGATGATCAAAAGATCTTTGCTTGATGCACTTTGCTTTGCCTACGTGATGATTTTATTAAAGATATCCGTTGGTACTATGGCTTTTGATCCACGTAGTGACCTCATCTGGTTTGCTGGGTTTTTTGTTTTTGGAACTATTGTCAGTTATCTCTTAAATGATAAGTTAAAAATCAAAACGCTCGGTCAGATTATTTTCCTCCCTCAACGCTATCCTGGTCCCGCTGTTGCTATTTACAAAACTTTTTGGGGAAACTCCCTATTCATACTTTTGGCGTTGACACTTTATGTGGGATTTATCGTTACTCAATTTAGCTTTCATGAACTTCTTGATAGCGACGGATTGCACGGAGCCATTCGTTTAATTCAAGGAATTAGTCATCCCAACTTTTCGATTTTGCCCCAATCCATAACCGCTATTATCGAGACCATCTATATTGCTTTCATAGCGACGGCGCTCTCGGTTCCGCTGGCTTTTGTTTTAAGTTTCTTTTGTGCCCGCAATATCATGGGCGGCAGCGTGATTGGAATGACTATTTATTTTGTGTTAAGAGGTGGCTTTAACATTCTCCGCTCCATAGAACCGCTCATTTTAGCGATTGTTTTTTCCATTTGGGTTGGGATCGGTCCATTTGCTGGAATGTTAGCACTGATGTTTCACACGATTGCTTCACTCGCCAAGCAATATTCAGAGCAAATTGAATGCGTTGAAGAAGGACCAGTTGAGGGATTGCAATCAACTGGAGCGAACTTCATTCAGGTGGTATGGTTCGCAATCGTTCCTCAGCTGACTTTGCCTTTTGTCGCCTTCACCATTTTCAGATGGGATATAAATGTTCGCATGGCAACTGTGATTGGTCTGATCGGTGGCGGTGGTATCGGTAATCTTCTTTTGCAATATCAAGGAATGGCGATGTGGGAAGAAGTAGGCTGTATCGCTGTCGTTATTATCGCGGTGGTTTGGGTAATGGATATCGCTTCATCTTACGTGCGCGAAGCCATTAAATAGTTACTTGGCCAGCTGTTTTATCGTTGTCATCGCTTTTTCAACAAATGTTAGCTCACCCCAACCGATCATCTCTTCCAAATTATACGTTTTGTGAAGTATTTTGGCTACATGGTAACCCAAGCAATAGCCTTGACGGTAGGGAAGTATCGGTCCACTTACGCGAAACCATTTATTGCGAAAAGCGATATCGTCAGCGCTAATATTAGGATTCACCTCTAAAAACTCTTGTGCGATTCGTTTTACAAAAGCGGGATTAGAACAGGCGTTCGCGAGATTGCTATCCATCATTATGTCGTCAAAGTTCGCTTGTGGATTAATGGTTTCACTAAAGTACGTGGCCAAGCCCTCAACCCAAATCGGTGATACGATCGATGTGTAGGTGCTTTTAAAATCTATATTTTCAAAATGGTGTTTATGAAAAAGTTCGTGCGAAAACAGAATATCGAGGTTGTAACTGTCTTCCGCCACTACATCAACGCCAACAACGACTGCTTTTTTTTCGTCATGTGGCACCTGCGTGACAATGGCATTAAACGAAAATGCCGACGGAACAAAGTACACCTTAAAATTCTTATCAAAATTTTTAATATTTTTTTCGAACCTATCCGTTTGCGCCTTTACGATCACGTCAGCGTTCGCAAAAATTTCGTTCATCTTATCCTTGATCATTGGTAGTTTCTTAAAAAGTTCGACAAGTACTTTTTGCTTGTGCTCGTACCAGTTGGGATTGGCGTGATTGAAGACCACTGAATACACGTCAGAGTATTTGTTCTCAAAACTTGTCCAGTTGTTTAGGCGCTCTTCCGGGTTTGACTTATCGAAGTCGTCGAGGAACTTCTGAAAATCCGCTCTGGAGTTCACGACCGTATAGGCTTGGGCCGCGCAAGTTAGGAAAATTAAAAAAGTTGCGAAAAAACGTACCACCATATCTACTCAACAATCTACCGCATGTTTTTGGCTTTATCCTTTCTGATTTAGCCCTTGGAAAATTCTTCTAACGGGAGGACGAAAATTGACGATTTTCGGCCATAACTACGGGTAAAACCTTTTTTCGTCGTCACTGAGCTTGGGATCTAGAAACCAAATAGGAGTGTCTCAAAATGAACTTCGCTCTTTACGTGGTTTGATGACGCACCACCATTACAAAAAGGAACCAGGTACCTTTTGGTAAAAACTTCGACACTTTCACGAACTTTTTTTGCTGGCCATTTGGCGTAGGCAGTTTTACCTCAAGTCTCACCCTGGACTTCCGATAGATCTAGATGAGACAAAAGGGGTAGTCCTATGCAAACACAATATTATATCTATTCCAATGGTCAACAGGAGGGCCCTTTTACTATTGGCGAAATAGAGTCACGCATGAAATCGCATCAGCTATCTATGGGCGACTATATATATGTGGAAGAAAAGTCGGATTGGATAATGCTAATGGACTTTGAACCACTTAAGGGGATGAAACCAAATCCTAAAAAAGATGGTCGTGCTGATTTTAAAACATTGAAACATGAAGAGAATTTGTCGGCACAAGAGTGGTTTGTTTTAAAAGGCGAAAATCGCTACGGACCTTTTGCGCTAACCGAACTTATTAAAATGTTACAAGAGAAGTCACTGTTTGAGTATGAGTACATCTGGCGTTCGGGGATGTCGAACTGGCAGCGTGTTGCTGAAGTCGACGAATTTAAGCCAGAAAAAATTCGCGAACTCAAAGAAGTTAAAGATATGTCGGAAGTATTCTTTCGCCGTCGTCATGCTCGAGCTAAATATGATGGCTCTATTATTGTTCATGACAACAAACGCGTCTGGAAAGGTCGAGGGATTGAGATCAGTGCTGGCGGTGCCGGTCTTGTCATTGAAAATTCCATGTTGATTCCAGGACAAGTATTATATTTGCATTTTAAACCAGGCGATGGCGTTCCACCTTTCAATGCAGTTTGCGAAGTAGTTAGTAAGCGCTTTTTGAAAGGTATTAAGCATCAGGAACAAGCCATACACTATGGCGTTAAATTTACAACTATTGGAGATAAGGCTATCGGTTACTTAACTCATTATGCGGAAAAGGCAAAAGTAGCCGCTTAAGATTTCGAAGTATAATTGATTCATTGCTCGTTTACTGAATGTACGCTCTGGGCAAAAACCAATTGATAGAAATAGCTATCAAGGAGTGTACAAAGTGCGACGTTGTTTGATTGGCATCTTTAGTTTAGTTTCAGCATTTTCAGGATTCATTTCCTGCAGTAACCAGAATTTTGGTTTGACGTCTGCTTCGCTAAAATATCAGGCGCGTATCAGTTATAATAACAAAGTAGATATACTTTGGATTGTGGATAACACGCCATCTATGGCTAAACACCAAGCTAATCTAGCCCCACGTGCAAATGACTTTTTAAGAGGTCTTATAAATAAGGGCATGGATTTCCGCATTGCCGCCACCACGCCTGATCTCACGAGCACGGGCGAAAATGGAGCGTTCATTGGAAGTCCTAAAGTTATCAATCCTGGAACTGCTGACATCTATAATGTTTTCAGCTCCAAAATCAAATTGCCAGAAGTTGATTATGCGACTGAGCAGGGCCTAGGAGCTATGCAGAAGGCGATTGAATTGCGTGGATCAACAAACTCTGGTTTTTTTCGCGACGATGCGTTCTTGGTCATCGTTGTTTTAACAAACGAAGATGATAAGAGCCCGGGTCCCTCTAGCGACTATGTGAACTATTTAAACAACTTCAAACCCAATACAAAAGATGGTGAGAAAAATTGGATTTTAAATCTGATTGGTGTGTTAGACGCCAACGATGTGAACTGCACCACTCGTGATCGCTATGTTGAAGCCGGTTATGAATATATGGATCTCGCTGATTACTCAAACGGAACTAAATCAACCATTTGTACCGACGATTTTACCGCAGCACTTGCTGGTGTAGAGAGAAGAATTTATGAAATCGCTTCTAAATTCTTTTTAGATCGCACGCCAGTGGTTGAGACCATTGAAGTTCGCATTGGATCAAGATTGATTTCTGAAGATCCAGTCAACGGTTGGACTTACAACGCCGCTGACAACAGCATTCAATTACACGGAACATCTATTTCTAGAACAAACGAAGAAATCTCAATTAACTACGAACCCACATCAGCCAAATAAGAAGGGGGCAATATGGGAAGTTTACTATCAGAACTGCAAAAAGCGTTACACGAAGGTGGGATACCTGCCTACTTAACTTTAGGCATGGGTGTTATTTCACTCGTTGTAATTATCGATCGCGCCAAAGCGCTCTTCTTCACGTATTCAATGAATACTAAGGAGTTCACCAAAACAATGAAAGCTTTGGTGCAAGGTGATAAAATTGAAGAAGCTATCACCCAGTGCGCGAACAAAGAACATATTCCTTTGGTTCACGTTGTGAAACGCGTTCTTGAGCGCGCCGATCGTGACGACGAATCGATTTCTAAAGGACAGGAGATTGCCATTGCCGAAGTTATGCCGGTAGTGAGCAGACGTTTAGGTTATCTTTCAATGATAGCTAACGTTGCAACTCTGCTTGGTCTCTTAGGTACCATTCAGGGTCTAATCATGGCGTTCGCTGCCGTTGGTAATGCCGATCCAACGCAAAAACAGATGATCCTTTCGCAAGGTATCTCGATGGCGATGTACATGACGGCTCTTGGTTTGATGGTTGCCATTCCAACAATGGTTGCTTACTCCTTCTTGTTTGCTCGTCAGAATAAACATTTAGAAGATATCATTGAGAGCTCATCAAAGGTGGTGGACTGGTTATCAACTCGCCACTACCAACCATTTAGCGCCAGCAATGTTTACCCGGAAGGCGTAACGCCCATTAAAAACGGCGGTAAAACAACACCTCCTCCACCAAATCGTAATCGCGTGGCTTAATCGGTAAAAGGATTTAACAAGAGGTTTTTATGTCAGGTAAATTTGCTAACTTAAAACATGAAGAAGAACAGATTGATTTAGATTTAGCCCCCATGTTGTCGGTGATAATCTCTCTGATTCCGATTCTGCTTTTAACAGCAGTTTATATGGAAGTCGGCGTTCTTGAAACGCAACTGCCACAAGTAATTAGTGCCGCGGTTGAACAAGAGCGCAAAGACGAAAAACCTCCTGTAACCGTCAAAGCCGATATCTCACGAGATGCTGGAATCAATATTGAAATCAATGCGAATGGACAGGTTCAACGAAAACAAATTCCAATGATTAATAGCGAATTTGACTTCGATAAATTTCATAAGGAATTGGTTAGTTTTAAAGAGCAGTTTCCTATGACCTTTAGATTGGAACTTCGTCCCACTAGCGATGTGCCTTATGACAAAATTATTAAGATCATGGACGCCGCTAGAAAAACCAAAAAAGGTGACAAACAAATTTTTGTCATCGATCAGAAAACCAATCAGAAGATGCCGTCAGATGTTCTCTTTGTGGATATCTTCTTTGGCAATGTGATGGAGGGTTAACGTGAAAATCCTAGATCAAATGCGCAAATTAAATAAGAGATCCACCTTCACGATTCAAATTACTTCTATGGTGGATATGATGACCTTGATTTTGGCGTTCTTATTGAACTCACAAGGTAATAGTGCCGTTCAATTGACACCGGTTGAGGGGTTGGTGCTTCCGCAATCCCGCACTACCAATGGTGCGGTAGAAGCATTGAAGCTCATCGTTACAACTAAAGGTGTTTTCGTAAATGATAAAAAAGTGGCCGATATCGCTGATGGTAAAATTTCGATTGAAGCCATCGACGACAAAGACAGTTTGTTCATAAAGCCGCTTTATGACGAGTTGGATAAACAAGCTGAAAATTCCCGAAAAATCGCCTCTGTCAACGAGACTCTAGAATTTGACGGTAAAGTGTTATTGCAAGCGGATTCTAAACTTAATTACCAGGTTTTAAAGCAAGTGATGTACACAGCTGCATCTGCAGGTTTTGCCAATGTGAAGATGGCGGCCATCACTGCTGGAGAATAAATGAGCGCACGTAGGTTCTTTTCGACATTCATAATTTCCCTAATAGCTGTGGTCTCAGCGACCGCTAGCGATGTTATTCGTGAGCTTGAATACAAGCCAGGAGATGAAAGGAACAATAAGACTAAAGCAATCAAAACCGAGCTTATGGTGAGTAACAGCGAAAAGAAAGCGATGGAGCAACTTAATAAGCTCTTGAAGCAAAAAAGAGGAACTTACATCGAACCAGATTTGTGGTTCCGCTTAGCTGAACTTCACATGCGTAGAGCTAAAACTGATCGCTTTTTCGAGTTAAATAGAAAAGACGAGCAAGTATCCTCTGTAGCTCCCATGTCATGGGAAGGCCGCTCTGAAAAACGTGATATTAACGAAGCGGTACAGATCTACGATAATTTACAAAAGCGCTTTCCCAAATATAACAATATGGATTTGGTTCTTTTCAACAATGGTTTCGCCAATCAAATTTTAAAGAATCACTCGCGTGCTAAAGGTTTATATAATCAACTGATCACTAGCTTTCCTGAGTCTTCAGTTCTGCCAGACGCTTATTTATCGTTAGGTGAAATGTATTTTCAAGATAAGGCGTTTGAAAAGGCTCTGAAGTATTTCGAGTCCATTAAAAGTTTTCCTGAAAGTCGCGTATATCCTTACGGCCTTTATAAAATGGCGTGGACTCAATACAATATGCGAAATGCCAAAGCCGGCCTTGCTGAACTGGAAACGCTGATCGCTTACGGTCGTAAAGTCCAAGAGCAGCAGCTTGATTCGCGCTTAGATCTTCGCAAAGAAGCGCTTGAAGACATGGCTCTCTTTTATGAGGATGTTTACCCCGCCAAACAAGCTTTTGAATATTTTAAGAAGCCAGCCGAAGATTTTGGTCGTGCACCAGTGCTCATGCGTTTAGTGGAACTTTACAAGAGTCACAGCCGCTACGATGATGTCGCAATAGTATTAAAAGACATTGTTGAGCGTTTGCCAAAATCATCATACGTTCCTCTTGCCTACAATGAACTTGTGTGGAACTACGAAACCGTTCGCGAACGCCGCCAGTCTGTTGGTTACATTGAGAAATTTCACCAGATTTGTGCAGACGATAGCTCGTGGATGAAAACTCACAAGGGTAAGAGTTTTGAAGACAACGTAACGGGTTTTACGGTTTCGGCAGACCTTAATTGTACGGACCTTTTAAATGACACAAGTTTAAAGTTAGCATCTAAATGGCATAGAATGTGGAAGAAGCAACCGCAATTTACCGAATTCGCGCAGGTAGCGGAGATTGCTTACCGTTTATATTTAGATCGAAATCCTACAGGTGCTGATACAAATCCCGCACGCTTTAATTTTGCCGAGCTTTTATTTCAAAATAAAAAATATAGAGAAGCTAGCCAAAACTACGCCATTGTCGCTGAAAACGAGAAGAAAGATGCGCAACTCCGACATGACGCTGGCTATGGTTCGCTGGTCAGTTTAGAAAAGGCCGTTGAAGATAAGTGGAACGACATGGATACGACGCTTTTCAAAAAGTTGGCCGATGTCTACTTCAAAGGTAATCCCAAAGGTAAATACGCCCTCGATACTAAATATAAAATTGGTTTTATCGCTTACACAAATAAAAGATTCGAAGAGGCCAAGCCAATCTTTATGGAGGTCGGTAAGCAGCGTGACAACTTGGATTTAGCTAAAAAGTCGCAAGATTTATTATTAGACATCATGAATGCGCAAAAGACATTCACCAATCTTAAGGTTTATGCGAAATCACTTTTGGCGCCCGATCTTGATAAAGAGCGCGTGGATAAGTTAACTAAGATCTACCAAGAAGCTTATTTTTCTGAAATTCAAAATATTGAAGACAAAAAAGATTATAAAGGCGCGATTTTTGAGTATCTTAAGTTTTCTAATGAAAACAAAACTTCACCGTTAGCCGCTAAAGCCTGGTGGAACGCGATTCAACTGAATTTCAAAATTGAAAATTACGCCGAAGCAGCGTTGCAGGCCCATAACTATGCAATGGCTTATCCGAATGACAAAGAATCTAACGATATGCTTATCAAATCCGCGCAGTCTTATGAAAAAATTGGCCGCGTTAGTGAAGCGGCTGATGTTCTGATGAATCTTGCAAAACGAGACAGTAAAGAAGTTGCAAAATGGGAGTTGATGGCTGCCGACTACTATGCTGTCAGCCTGCCTAAAAAAGAAGAGGCTCGCAAGATTTATCAAAAGTACGTTAAAGAGAAATCTGGTAAATGGAATGTCCAGACGATTGGTAAATGGTATCTTCTCGAAAAATCAATTTCCTCTGCGGAGCATATTAAAAAGCTTAATCAAATCATTTTGACGGCAGGAATTCAGCCGTTGGCAGGAGAGATCTTGCTTAAAGAATTAAGCGATTTAATGGATGCAAAACGCTACAAGGAAGCATTTGAGAAATCTAAACGTTTGGTCGGCCAAGATGACGCATCATCTGTTGTTAAGGCAACTGCTCGCTATTATCAGGCGATGATTCTTGAAGAGGAATTTAGGGCGCAAAGTCTTAAAGCCAGACCAGATCGCTTGGGACAAGTTTTAGTTCTTAAAACTGACAAACTAGAAAAGGCGCAAAAGGCTTACGAAGGTGCTATTCGTTATGGCGTCGGAAAAATTTCCGTTATGG
>CAYPZY010000071.1:0-10306 GCA_964415155.1 uncultured Bdellovibrionales bacterium | reverse complement strand
AGAATAAGCAGACATCCAAAACTAAATCACCTTTTACTGAGCCAATTTCGCAAAAAGCTTGGCTCACCTCTAAGAATTGGCTATCGTTTAGTTTTATTCGAGGGGGATAAATGAAAACAGTAGTAGTAGCAATTTTGTCATTGGCATGGTTAGCATCGGCGCAGGCAGAAGGAAAAAAAATCCAAGATAATTCCTTTTTGATTGAAGAGGCTTATAACCAAGAAGCTGGTGTCGTTCAGCATATATTTACTTATCAGTACAACGAAAAAACAAAATTGTTCACTTACGGGTTTACCCAGGAGTGGCCAGTCCATAGCCAAACACATCAGCTGTCGTTTACTTTGCTTCTTACTCACGTAGGTAATACAGCGCTGGGTGATAGCGCCATCAATTATCGTTATCAGGTTCCCGTTAAGAGTGACATCATTGCCGTGGCACCACGTTTTTCTGTTCTGCTACCGACTGGCGATTATAAAGAAGGCTTTGGAACTGGGGCGGTAGGGTATCAAATCAATTTGCCCGTTAGTATTGAATGGAATGATGTTATTGTGAATCACTGGAATTTGGGAGCTACCATTATTCCAGGTAGTAAGGCTGTCACTGGCGAAACTGAAGATACGGTTTCGATGAATTATGGCATGAGTATCATTTATTTGATGAGTGAAAATTTAAACTTTATGTTAGAGTTTGCCGGTCAGTCTGTTGAATCACCCGCGACTGGAGGTAATACCACTCGCCAGGAATCATTTGTTATCAGTCCCGGCATTCGTTACGCAATCAATCTTGCCTCTGGTATGCAGATCGTGCCGGGAATAGCTATTCCTTATGGTGTGGGTCCTTCTGACATGAGAGATCAATATTCCTCTACACCTCTGTTGAGCACGCGTTCTAGTTCATGTAAAAACTTCCCACTCTATAAGCACGGCTTTGTTAACCCATCAAAATCTTAAGCTCGTGCTTTACTGGATTTGAGAGTATGTTAGGACAGTGTCGAGGGGGAGATATTTTACTGACGCTTTTATTTTCATTTCATTTAGTGGCGCACGCCGAAATTACTAAAGAACAGTACTATAGAGTTTCACAAACTATCCGTTCTGTTTATGAACCAGTTTTTTCTGGGCAAGGTTTAGAACTTGTTGTCACCGACGAATGGAACGGAAGTTATGAAGATGGGAATTCATCGAGTGAAGGTAAAAAAAGGGGCGTCCATATTTACGGCGGTCTAGCACGCCTTCAGGGGCTAACTGAAGACGCACTGATGTTTTTTTTCTGTCATGAAATTGGACATCACTTAGGTGGAACTCCACAAATGGCAATTGCTGATCAAATCTTTTCTACTGAAGGCCAAGCTGATTACTATGCGACGGGGATCTGTCTTAAAAAAGTGTGGCCACAGGCAACTGGAACTCGTTTGAAAAAAGTCAGCTTAGTTGCAGCGAAAACTCTCGCATCCGTCATGGGAGAAAAAGCACCCTCGGCAAAGACACCCGATCGTCATGTCGTTAAAGAGACTTTGGCGGAGCATCCAAACACCCAATGTCGGTTAGATACCATGTTGGCTGGAATCGAAAATCAATCTCGCCCGCGCTGTTGGTTCGCTAAGTAATTCTGGTCTTAATTTTGCGATAGTAAAGAAATATGCGTTTCGAACGAAACCCTATTCTATTCTATTGTCTAAGAGTTTTACGGCTTGCGTGCCTTATTACGGCATGGTTGTTCTGTGGTCAAACGCGCGTTTTTGGGTACGTTGAGACTAAAGAGTACCACGAAACCCACGTTCAAGGTTTTAAGATCTTAATCAGTCCCAACCTCTATGGCGATAAAGAGTTAACAAAAAGAGTACTAGCCCAGTTGGACCACAAGCTTGCCGACGCCAAACGCCGTATCGGCGAGAATCATTTGAGTAAACTCGATTTGACGTTTTGGGTGGATTTAAACCAATCAGAAACATCCATGATTTATCACCCGTCACGAAATTGGCTGGTAACGAACAACGAAAATCCTGAAAAGGTAAATGCCATCGAAATTCCAAACGCAGTAAACTTTTTGGAGTGGTCCAAAACCGATCAGCCCATGATGGTAGTTCATGAAATTGCCCACGCTTACTATTTTACTGTCTTAGGCGATAATTACCCGCCGCTGGAAAAGCTATGGCGTGATCTTCAGCTTCGTGGCCAGTATCAACTTGTAAGTTATGTTCATGGCGGTGAACGAATGGCTTATGCCGGTAAAAACAAAATCGAATATTTCGCAGAAATCACGGAAGCCTTTTTTGGCCGAAACGACTTTTTTCCTTTTACGGCCACTGACTTATTTAAATATGATAGGGCCGGTTACGAACTAATGGAAAAAGTTTGGGGCACAGAGCTTTGAGCAAAAAAAAAGCCTCGCTGGGGGAAGCAAGGCTTTGGGGGTAGCGACGCTTATCTTGGGGGGAAGATGTGAGCGCCGCTTATTTCTATATATAGCAAGTGCTAGACCTGCCATTTCAAAAATAGCTGGAGCCCAAAATCAAAATACCAATGGCGACAAATTACGTCGGCACTTGCTTTAACAGCTGTACTAGTTATTGACGTATCAAAATGAGACTAAATTTCGTGAAGAAATTTTTCAAACTCCTGCCATGATTTTTTGTCAGCTTCCGCATTGTACGCTGCACCCTTTTTAACATCATTGCCAGCTTTGGGGTTGGTAAAGGCGTGGACAGCGCCGGGATAAGCGACAAATTTCATCGTGACATTGGCGTCTTTCATTTCCTTTTTAAATGCTTCAACTTCCTCAGGGGGAACGTTGGGATCATCGGCGCCATGCAGGACAAGGACTTTACCTTTTATGTTTTTGGCATCCTGAGGTGTCGGTGAACTTAAACCGCCATGGAAACTAACGGTACCGGCAAGTGGTGCGCCACTGCGAGCAAGTTCCAAAGCCGTTGTTCCGCCGAAACAGTAACCAATAATAATAATTTTGGTCTTATCGACGTTAGGCCTCGCGACAAGAGCCGCGTAAGCGGCGCGAATGCGGGAACGTAGCTGGTTGCGATCATTTTTATATTTTCCTGCGAGTTCAGCAGCTTCCTTAGGAGTGTTTGGGCGAATGCCTTTACCGTAAATGTCTACGGCCAGGGCAACATAACCCATTTTTGCAAGTTGTTCTGATTTTTGCTTAGCATAGTCTCTCAAGCCCATCCAGTCGTGGACAATAAGAATTCCCGGGCTAAGAGCGCTTTTTGTCGGAATTTCAGAAAGATAACCTTGCATCGTTGTTCCCGCAACGGAATAGTCCAAGTTTTTTGATTCAATTTCCACCGCGTTCGCCAGCATAAGTCCAAATATCATTGCCAACATAAGAGCTCCTTTTTTTGCAATATAGTCTAACGCATTATCATTTGTAAAATAAATTGAAAGCGCTTATTAGACATAAATGTCTAAATCCAAAGGTTCATCCTCAGAAACCTGCAATCGAGTCATGAAAGCGGCTCTGCAACTTTTTAACGAGCGTGGCTATTCGAAAGTAACAACGCATGATATCGCCAAAGTAGCAGATATGAGTCCCGGCAACCTCTATTATCACTTTGCCAATAAGGAAGAAATTGTAAGGGAAATGTTTTTGCAGATGGACATTTTTTCTAAAGAGAAATGGTTTGAGCGTGGTCCATTGAATCCCAAAGAGAGTTTTCTCGATTTTATGAGATTTTTCTTTGGTAATCTTTCACGTTACCAATTCTTTTTTCGCGAGTTCTCCCTCATTGTGCAAAATGTTCCGGCCATGCGAAAGCTGTGGCAAGATCGTTGGACAAATCTCATGGGTGCTATGAGACAGGCGGTGCGGCTATGGCAGAAGGCCGGTGTCCTCGTAAAATTTGAATCGGAGGCAGAAATCGATGCCTTTATAGAAAATAGTTGGATCATAGCGAACTTTTCGGGGATCCATCGCGAATTCATTTCGCCTGCACACAGGCAACTAGGAGCCGATCGGCAACTTGTTGTGCGATTTTTGTACCCCTATCATACAGTGAAAGGGCAAAGAGCATTAGATCTTTATCTGAAGAGCTGAGTCCAAGAAAAATAGCGCTCAACCAAATCGAGGGACTTGAGAGAGCGCTACAAAATAAGTTGTAAAGCTTTTTGTAAGTAACAATAAAAGGGTTTAAAACGTACGAACTTTAATCGTAGGGCGTTTTTGCAAGTTTACAACTTATTTTTTTTCTAACTTACCATTTTTAGACAAAGCGCGGCTCTTTTCTTCCGCCTCCAGCTTTTCAAGACGACGTTCTAGTTCACGTATTTGCTCTTTGAGCGCGTCTCGTTCTGTTTGGCGTCGAGTCTTTTCTTTGTCATTATCATTTTCAGCCATGGTCAATCCTTTTTAACCGAGCAAAATTAATAAAAAACAAAAAACAGAACTTTAGGCCAATTTGGGTGGCTGAAAAATCCCCTTTGGGTGTTCGCGCTGAAACCTTTTGATGGTTACGACATAGGGCGAATAAAGAGTGGGGACGGGCAAAACAAATTCCAAAGTTAATTGCGGATAGATTTTTCGAACAGGTTCGATGTCAGAAGTTTCTCGGGAAGAGGCGGGAGGGATGTCACCATTGTCGACGTGAAATTCTTGCGGCGACGGGCTGTTTTGGGTGTCGGTATAGATCGGTTGCCATTTTAGATTCAAAGTCGCTCGCACAAATTCATTTGATGGTTCTAAAACTTCACATAGAAATATTAAAACTGTGAAAAGTACTAAGAACCTTTTTGATGTCATGGTGAAATCAGACTAGTCTTCAGCGCTAGTGAATGCAAGACACAAAATCGTCATTTACCTAATCTTAGGAATATGGAGAAAAGCCTGTAATTGATATGCCTCAGAAGCCGGCTGATTGCCTTGGCTCTTCGCGAATTATTGATGCATTCAACCCGGTAAAGTTTGTTTCGGCAAAAGACCAATTCAGTACATGCCAAAATGCTGAGAGGTATTTTTTTCGATCATGGCGATAATCTATGTAGTACGCGTGTTCCCATAAGTCACAGTTGAAAAGTGGAATAAGATTTTTTCTCAAGGGATTGTCGGCATTTGATGTCGTAAGAATTTGCAGTTCGCCTTTATTATTCATGACAAGCCAAATCCAACCGGAGCCAAAAACCTTTGTTCCATAATCTTGAAATAGGTTTTTGAAGTTTTCAAAAGAACCGAATGTCAGATCGATATTGGAAAGAAGCTCTCCGCGCGGTCGATGTCGGCCTTTCGGCGCCATCGACTTCCAAAAGAAATCGTGGTTCCAATGTTGAGCGGCATTATTAAAAAGTTCGCCGTCAGCGTGGCGCACAATTTGTTCGAGCGAAGAGCTTGCGAAATCACTGTGTGGCAATAATTGATTTAACTTATCAACATATGACTGATGATGTTGATCGTGATGGTAATGAAGCGTTTCGGCTGAAATCACCGGCTCCAACAAATTATAGTTGTAAGGAAGCGGTTGCAAAGTGAAATGGTTCACACCGTTTTCAATATCAAATTCGTCAGTCATAGAAACCTCAGTTATACTTATTTTTTTAAATAAACCATTACAAGCGCTTTGGACGCTTGTCCTTTTAAACCTAAGAAACCAGTTTCGCTTTCAGTCTGTGGTGCGGCACCTTTAGACTCAAGAGTGTTTTTTGTTTTAGCTTGTTCAGTTTTGAAAAGATCTTGCATGGAATTTGGTCGTTCAGCCATATTATAAGTAGTTACCGAGCTGACTTTTAATTGGTCCTTCAAATAGTTTTTCACTTCTTTAGCGCGATCGTCGGCAAGTTTGACATCGCCGTCAGAGGCTTTGGAATCTGTAATAGGATATTCACGGTCTGCCCATACCGGTACTTTTACTTCGTCGACTTTACCGCTGCCACGAGCTGACGAAACAAATTCGCGTAGTTCGCGTTTAGCATCGGCTGTCAGAGAAGCTTTGCCCTCTTCAAAACTAATTTCCGAAACCATATTGGCGCCTAATGAGCGAGCTGCCGACTCGGTAGCGCTATTGATAGCAGCGCCAGCGGTGAATGCGTAGCCCAAAACCATACTCAAGAAAATACGTTTCATAATTCCTCCTCGTAAATGTTACTAGAAAACGTAACTCGGTGAGATTGCAAAGGTTGGACCATAGGATTTTCTTCCTAAACCAGCGACTAAAATGATGTTACAGAATTTTTCGCGTGGAAGGTGGGGCAAAAAGCGACGGGACAAACATGGAATTCGCTGCAAGCTAAAAATAATTAAGTGCAGACGACTGGTTCCTGTTGGCATCTTTTATGCTATCGCAGTGAAGAGACCTTTGAACAACAACAAACAAATTATTTTAAAAGGAGTAAACAAATGGAAAACACTGCTAGAGAATTTAAAAATACACCTAAAATGGATAAAGATTTAAAGAAAGACTTTAAAAATGAAACTGCTTTTGACCACATCAGCGATAAAGCCACCAATATGAGAGATGTCGTAATGGATAAAGTGGAGGATTTAAACCTTCGCGAAAAATACGACGCTCTCCAGGAGCGCGTCGGTGATTCAGTGAACGCTTCGGTACGATTTTTAAAGTCGCGCTCTGTTTATAGTGTCATCGGTGCGGGAATCATTGGATTTTTCATCGGTAAATGGGCCGCGGGCCGTCGCTCAGAGTAAAATAAGTCGGAGTAAATATGCATTCAGTAGTTGCTGTCCTCTTTTCACTCTTTAAACCGTCACTGGAACCAATAATTAGTCGTGCCAGCGACGCTGGTCGCAGAATCGTCATGCTATTTTTTCTCGGATTGGTCACAAGTGTATTGTTTAGTGCGGGTCTATTCCTCGCACTAACCGAAGCAACTCGCCAATACGACGAAGCTGGTATCGTCACACAATCGATGACATTATCAGCAGGAGTTGTCCTGGCGATGTTCTGTCTCATGATTTTTGGTCTAGCTTTTTATATGGGTTGGCCAAAATCTGCTGAGATGAAACCCGTGGCAAATGCGCAGCGGGCTCCGGCTTTAGAGGAAGCTTTGTCGTTATTAATTCTTGATTATATTCAGGAACGTGAGACCAAACGGCAAAGTGCAGAGACAGCAATGAACACAGTTACATCGGAAGATCCTGACTTCGTTCGCCCTGAAGAAGTCAAGATCTCCGGTAAGGTCGCAAGTTAGAGCATGGCCCAACTCTTAACGGATCGTTCCCTCGAGAAAAAGCAGAGAATATTTAAGCTGTCCCTGGCCGCTGTGATATTAGTGGCATTTCTCTGTCTTTTTCTTCCGCTTCTATCTCCTATCGTGATGGGAGTTATTTTTGCCTTCGCCTTCGAGCCCATTTTAAAAAGGCTTTGTGCTAATCCGCAAGGATTTCGTCGTAATCAATATATCGTTCTCATCGTCATTTTACTTTTTTGCATGTTCACGACTCCTGTTGTTTTGGCGACTTATAAAATATCCTTCTACATCAATGAAATCGCAGCTAGTCAGTTCCAGAAGAGTGATCTTTATGTGCATTTCATCGAATTGAAGAATCATGTTACAAGTATCATTTCGCGTCTGTTAAGTCGGCTCAATCTCCAAGGACAATTTAATCTCTCGGCAATTTCGTCGAATCTTACACAAAAAGCTGGCGCTTTCTTTGTGACGACGTCTACTAAACTGGTTCAGCAAGTTCCGGAATTTCTTATGGCGACATTGATATTCTACATTTCCTTTTACCTGTTTCTTTCACAGGCGAGTAAACTGAAGGCTTGGTTTCTCGAAAGCAATGTTTTATCGTCGCGAGAGACCAATCAGCTATTAATTCTTATTCAGCAAAGCTGCTACAGCACAGTTGTGTCGGCTTTTGGAATTGGCTTGATTCAGGCATCGGTTGTTGCAATCGGTGGCGCCATCTTCTCGATTGGGGATGTCATCATTACTTTTATAATTACTTTTATACTCTCATTTGTTCCCGTAATTGGTGCTGCGCCGGTGGCGGTTATTATCGCTTTATACTCTTTTATGCTTGCTAATACCAAGGCGGGCATTGGAATGTTAGTTATTGCTATCATTGCCGGGACTGTTGATAATATTTTGCGACCATATTTTGTAAGTTCCTCTCAGGAAAATGTGCACCCTTTGGTTGCACTGCTAGCGATTATCGGAGCTGTTTTATTAATGGGGCCATTAGGAATTCTGGTCGGTCCAGTTCTTACGGGTCTTGCCGCCAAAATCATTCCGCTATTTTTTGCGAACGTTCGCTTGGGAAATCCTCCTCTTCCAAGTGCCGTGGAAAAACTGAAATAAAAACCTTGAAAAAAAGCTAAAGCGTAAGTTTAATATTCACTCTGATTAATTCTTTGCAAGCGAGGCAGATCATGTTTAAAAGCAATGCTTTTTTAGTTCTTATTTTTTTGGCAGGTATTTCATGTAGCCACCAACAGGCGGGGAATCACAAGGAAAGCGAAGTTTCAGCGTCGATACAAAAACCGTTACCAAAACAGATTCCTTTACGTGATTTTTTTCGTAATCCCACAAAAGCCGGTTTTTTATTGTCACCTGATGGTCAAAAGATTGCATTTCTTGAGCCCTACCAGAACCGATTAAACGTTTTTGTGGCGCCCACCAAAAGTCCCGAAAAAGCCACTCGTCTTACTTCCGTAACTGATCGTGATATTCGAAAATTTGTGTGGAAGGGAAGTAGTCATATTATTTTCGCACGCGATTTTGGTGGTGACGAAAATGATCATTTATTTTCTGTCAGTGTGCGCAGTAAAAAAATTGTCGAACTAACGCCATGGCAAGGTGTTAAGTCCATGATGATCGATGATCTCGAAGATGTCGATATCAATGAAGTCATGATCGCCCACAATAAGCGAAAGCCCGAACTTTTTGACGTTTATAGAGTAAACATAAACTCCGGCGCGATTAAGTTAGTGGCCGAGAACAATAACAACTACACGGTGTGGATTCCTGACCACAACGGCGTTATAAGAGGTGCTGTTGCTACCGACGGTGTCAATAGTCATTTTTATTATCGTGAAGATGATAAAAAAGAATTTCGTAAAACATTTACTACGGATTTCAAAACCGAGATACAACCAATGTTTTTCACTTTCGATGACAAAAATCTTTATGCAGCCTCCAATCTTGGTCGCGATAAAATGGCGATCGTTGTTTTTGATCTAAGTAAAGGTAAAGAGCTTGAAACTGTTTTTAACCATAAAGATGTTGATGTCACTGGTCTCGATTTTTCGAAACGGAGAAAAGTTCTAACCACTGCCACCTACGTCACCTGGAAGAAAGAGGATCATTTTTTTGATAAGCGTACGGAATCAGTCTATCAAGAGGTTGCGACAAAGCTTCCCAATCAAGAACTAAATTTGGTGTCCACTGATCGGCGTGAGGATTCCTATATTTTTAAAGTTACAAGCGACAAATCGCGGGGCAGTTATTATCTCTACAATAAAAATGATCAGAGTTTAAATAAACTGGCAGATCTTAGTCCTTGGTTAAACGAGGCCGACCTTGCGCCTATGAAGCCAATAAGCTATCAATCGCGCGACGGTCTTACTATCAACGGTTATCTCACTTTACCTCTGAACTACGATGGTAAACCTATTCCTTTTATTATCAACCCACACGGCGGACCTTGGGCGCGCGACCAGTGGGGATTTGATCCAGAAGTACAATTTCTTGCAAACCGTGGATACGGAGTTCTACAAATGAATTTTCGCGGCTCAACTGGTTATGGCCGAAAATTTTGGGAAGCCTCATTTAAACAATGGGGTAAGAAGATGCAAGATGATGTCACCGATGGCGTTCGTTGGTTGATTTCGCAGAACTATGCCATGCCTCAACGTGTCTGTATCTATGGCGGTAGCTATGGGGGGTATTCTGTTTTAGCGGGTTTGGCCTTTACTCCGGAAGTCTATGCTTGTGGGGTTGACTATGTGGGAGTTTCCAACCTCTTTTCTTTTATGAAATCGATTCCTCCTTACTGGAAACCCTATTTGGAAATGCTTTATGAAATGGTTGGTAATCCTGAAAAGGAAAAGGATCTCATGCAAGCGGCTTCGCCGGTTTTCCATGTTGATAAAATTAAAGCGCCTCTTTTTGTTGCTCAGGGAGCAAAGGATCCGCGGGTAAATATTAACGAATCCAATCAGATTGTGAACGGCCTTAAATCGCGGGGTATTGATGTTCCTTACTTGGTTAAAGACAACGAGGGGCACGGTTTTCACAACGAGGAAAATCGCTTCGAGTTTTACGGAAAAATGGAAGAGTTCTTAAGCAAACATTTAAAGCGTTAGTTGCTGCTAAAGAAAATATCGCCGTAGTAGGCGGTC
>CAYPZY010000070.1:0-10443 GCA_964415155.1 uncultured Bdellovibrionales bacterium | reverse complement strand
TTATCAAAGGAACAAGCCGCCAAAGCTATTGGATGCAGCGAAGAAGTTTTAGAAATCTACGAGAGCGGAAAAATACAACCGTTGGAATTTATTCGAGTGCTGAAAGTTTATGGCGTACCCGATTTGAAAGCATTCGAGTTGCTTAATGAAATTGGCTTTAAAACTCATCAGAAAAAAAGCTAATGCGGATTCCACAGAATCCGCATTTCTATCGTTAATAAATTATAGACACAAATTCTGAAGGTCCTTGAATGGGAGTTTTGATACTTGTGGGTATGGTAGTTTCTTCGCAATAAAAAGTTGATCCAAAAATGTTCCGCCCTGGGCAAGGGTTGTTTTTGGATCTTCTTGATAAGCCTCGTCAGCACCGGCTTCCGCTAACGTGATAAACTGAACGCCCGCACCCTTATAGGCCGTCAACAACCTATCTAACATCAGCGAATCAAAAATACCGATATGCAAAAGTAAGATATGCTTCATTTGCCGATTGTAAAGCGTCTTCGACATGGTCTTTGCGAGGTTAAGGCGGTTTATTGCATGCTCAATATAGGAATTTTCCAGCCACTCAATCGCCTTTTTATTTCCTTGCTTCAAGCATCGAACGTATGGGTTGTTCCAAGCCCAGTCCTCGTAATCAATTGTGACTTGAGCAATTTGGTAACTCATTTGCGCAAGCTCACTTCGGACTGCATTTCTTTTCTCCAACGTATTTCCCTCGTGAAGAAAGGGGTATCTAAACCACCGATAAGAATCTCCCGGAGAAAGTTCTCGCACAAGTACTTCGCCAGACTTAACGTCCGCTAAAAAATCTTTCGCGGTATTTTTGGTTAAATCCATATGCGAATAGCTGTGATTACCAAGCGGATAGCCCGCTTTAATCCATTCAACCAACGCTTCTTTAGTTTCTGGATGTTCATTTACTTTTTTAGAGTTTGTGAAACCGTAAGCTTCTACGATACCGTGCTTTTTCAGCACCGTAATAAATCGCTTTGCAATACTCAGTCGAGATTCGGTATCGGTCGTATCAGCATGAATCGGTAGATCGTCAACAGTGATTGCTACCTTCATCGGCTGAGCTGATACTGTGAACGATGTCATCATTGATATAAATAGAACCATAAACACCTGGCCCAAAGGGCGTAGCTGTCCGTTAAGACAATTAGTCTTCATTTTATTCTCCATGTTGTGAAAATTAATCGCCTGACTTGGTCGAGCAAGTCAGGCGGAAGGATTGTTACTGAACAGAGTTCGGATTCTTCATGATCAAAATAGCCGCCATGAGTTTTGGTAGATATTCTGTGGTTTCATTGGATAGTAGACCTGATCGAATCAATACCCAAGGATCGCGCGATCCCGTTTTATTCATTACCCCTTGAACCGCGTTTTCACCCGCATTATAGGCAAGAGTAGAAAGCTGCCAGTCGTTGAAACGCAATTTGTTCCCAAGAAGGTATCGCATGGCCGCGTCCGACGACAATTCTACATGTAGTCTTTCATCAACCTGATCATCAACTCGGAGACCGAAATTACGTGCGGTAGAGGCGATGAATTGCCACAGACCCGCCGCCCGCACTGGATTTTCGCTAGCCTCCAGATTTTTGTAACCAGATTCGATTAGCGGAATCGCCATCAACTCATTCGGTAGCCGATACTCTTCAAGTTTATTTTCAATTACACTGCGATGATTCTCCATTCGGGCGAGGGCGGCTTTTACTTTCTCGCGTCCATCGGGTGTGCCAATGAAATAATTTAGCCATTTGAGCACGCGATCATTTACTACAACAGGGAACTCGCTGGTTTTCTCGGCGACTTTTCCCATTTCCAGAGCTTGCGATAAAGACACGCGGCGGTCTTGTATCAATCCTTGCGATGCATAGGCGGTCGCACTTAAGACTGCGACAATCGCTGCGCCAATTGGCAGGGCAAGACGCCAGCCAAGTTTTGGTTTCTTTTGATCTAACATTGTTTCTATCCTCCGTTTTAGTGTTTTGCGATCCACCAAAAACATCAGACCCGTTGCGCAGATGGGCTGACGCTCTTGATTTAGCGCGGATTGAGCTACCTGAACCAGGCAACTTGCATAAGCAAGTGACTCAACTTTTTGGTGGCCTACCAAGGCTTCGTCACAAGCAAATTCTTGAATTTCAGCAACCCATCGGCTCCAAAGATGGACGATAGGGTTAGCAACAAAAAATAGACGTAGTCCCCAAAGTAGATAGACCCACTTGGTATCGCTTTGGCGGTGATGATGAATTTCATGGAGTACAGCAATTCGATATTCAGGCTTTCCGACGAGAGACTCCGGAATTACGACATTTTTATGACCTGGAATCCAAAATGAAAACGGAACTTGTATTTCATCGCTAACGTAAATTCGCAGTTGATGAATTTTTCGGACGAGATAAGCCTGCGAGCGGATACGAAGAAGCCTTCTCAGGTCCAAAATCAATTTGGCACCGCTTAGAATAAAAAGTAAGAGCGCGATACCTGCAATCAAAAATCCTATCGACCCCACTTCGAACATTTTAGACGAATCCGCAGAAGAGGAAATGTAGCCTTGAATGCCAGATGAAGAATAACTATTCGTAAAACTCTTTCCTGATTCGGCGACCCAAACCTTGGCAAAAGGTTTGAAAATGTCTCTTTGAGGTATGAAGGGGTGAACAACAGAAATTCCGACCACGATTGCGAGAATGAAATATTGAAGTTTCAACTCAACTTGGTGGCGAAAAGGTCTACCAGCAAATTTAAGGATGAGTGTTGTGCTCAATACCAAACTGAAAGCGAGACAAAGAAGAATATTAGAGGCGATGTAAGTGGTTGCCGCCTGAGCGAAAGTCATTTCTTCCTCCCTGCGGCATCCAACATGTGTCGAAGTTCTTCGATCTCTTTAGAATCAAGAGGGACTGAATCCAAAAGTTGTTTCACGAGGGCCACGGGCGTGCCGTCAAAAACTCGACTTACGATGTGCTTGACCGTCTTCGCTTCATATTCCGATTTAGCGGTCGCGGGGATATAAATGTGCCCGCGTCCTTCCTTGCGGGTTTTGAGAATGCCTTTCTGTTCTAAAATACGAAGGATCGTAGAAACGGAAGTATAGGCAAGGTCTCTGCCTTCAGGTAGATGGCCGATGACGTCGGCTACAGAGCCTTCCCCAACTCGCCAGAGGATCGACATCAACTCTAGCTCGGTTTCAGTTAGAAGCTTTTCAGGTGCTTGTGCTTTGGATTTTGTTTTTGACATAGTTCCCCTCAAAAAGAGGATGAACTAAGCTCATAGTTGATAGCAACTAAAATCTTAGTTGAACTAGACTCTCCGCAATATTATTCCCTCATTGTTTGGGCGACATTTCGAAAATGTTTGCAAGTATTTATTTTCGAAACTATTATTCTAATGTACTTACGATAGTTTACGAAGATCAATTTCGAGAGGCGAATTTGAAAAATTCAAATAACGACTTACTTTACAGGCTCGCCGTTTCCGCTCTGACTGCGGATAAGAAGTCTTTTCGCCTGAGTTGTTTAACGGCGGTAAGGACTCTCCAGAAGGATTCTCCCGACCTTGCGCAGAAGCTTGCACAAGCCCTGTCAAACTACGATGTCGGAGCCAATCCGCTGAGAGGGATGGACTTAAGCCCTCCACCTTCTGACAGAGAATCAGGGATGGAGCTGGCCAAAGTGATTGCCCATCCCTCACAAGAGGTTCCGGTGCTCAACGAACAGCTTTCGCAAAAGGTTGAGCGATTCATTCAAGAACATTTGGCTGGAGAAGAATTAATGAAGGAAGGGCTTATGCCACCTTCGTCGGTTTTACTTCATGGAGACCCTGGCGTCGGCAAAACGATGATCGGCGAATATTTCGCATGGAAAAGTCGAAGAGAGCTTATTGTTTTGGACTTAGCATCGTCGGTTTCTAGTTTGCTCGGAAAGACAGGACAAAATCTAAAACGAGTTTTAGAATACGCAAAATCTAAACCCACTGTCTTATTTCTTGATGAGTTTGACTCGATTGCCAAAGACAGAGACGACAGAACAGACCTTGGTGAGTTGAAAAGAATTGTAAACGTTCTTCTAAAAGAACTTGAGGATTGGCCTCACTACAGTTTGCTAGTAGCAGCCACGAATTATCCTAAGCTGCTCGATAAGGCGATTTGGCGACGTTTTGATCTGGTTCTTGAAATACCACTACCCTCTGAAGTGGAACGAAAATCACTGGTTGAGCAATCTCTAAGTGATGTCAGCTCAACCTGGATTGCACGATTCGTTGCAAAATACACCGATGGAATGAATGCATCTGACATAAAAAAAATGTGCATGCGCATACGACGCAGACACATTTTAGAAAAAACTGAGATAGATCGTTTGTGCTTCGAAGAAGTTATAGTGTCCTCTTCAAGCCAAGGCAAAAAACAACGAAACGAAGTCTTAAAGACAATTCGAAAAGATTTTCCTGAAATTACACTCGAACAATTATCTTCATGGTCCGATTTAAGCCCTTCAACGATTTCATATCACATGAACAAAGGTAGCGTAAATGAGCCGCAAGCCTGAAAGCAGACCCATTCTTGTTAATGGTGAGCACTATGTTCAAGCCACAAAAAAGAAATCTGGTTTTGGAAATGCTCTTTTCCCTCGTAGTTATGACGAAGCTCGGGAGCTGCTGAACACAGAGATAGCGAAAACCGAAAATGCTGTTTCAGCGTTGCCTGCAAATAAAAAACTATCTGAAGTTGTCTATTGTTTACGTCTGCATGAGAAGTTCATCGCAAAATCTCACAACCCTTCGAAGTTCATTTCAGAAAGTGATGTAAAACAAGTCGGATCAAGAAAATGGATAAAGTCGGAAAAAGCCAACATCACTTCAAAACTGATTTTTGTAAAAGCTGAGCCGGGGTCGTTAAAGCGGATTAAAGAAAAGCTGGATGCGAAAGAATCGAGCCATTCTAAGGATTGGATCAACGACGTTCGAAAGATTGATTCTATTTCGTTGCTAAATGAATCTGAACAGCTTCTCGGGTTTAACAACTGGCAAGATGGAGCGGTCGAAATCGTTCTTCATCCGATGGGCGACCTCATTGATGAGGCTATCAAGCTCTTAACGGCTCAACTTAAAAAAGTGGGCGTGCCTGAGAAGAAAATTAAGATTTCCACTTACCCAGGTGGTCTTGCTTTTCTATGTGCTGAATTGAAGAAAAAGGATCTTGAAATACTCAAGGGCTTTAATCCTCTACGAACAGCTCATCCTCTGAAGTTTGAAGGTTTACCGAAACTTCGTGGAACTTTAATGCCAGATGCCCCGCAACTCGCTCAAACAAACCAACAGTCACGAGTAAAAGTGGGTGTTTTTGATGGTGGAATTGATCCCGACATCCCGCTGTTGAAGGGTTTTGCTAAAAATTATGATGTTGTACCAAGTGCAGCTCATCCCGACTGCATTGAGCATGGCTCTGCCGTCGCTGGTGTTATTCTTCATGGTCAACTGAATCCCTACGGAAAATCTGCACTACTTCCTCCGCCGCCAGTTACGGTTGAGTCATTTCGGTCTTTGCCGCTCAAAGATCCAACTGACATTAATCTCTATGAGGTTATTGATAAGATCGAGGAAATTGTTCCACAGCGAAATGACATTAAAGTTTATAACTTGTCTCTCGGACCTAGAGGCCCAATTCTGGATGACGAAATTTCTCGCTTTACATTTGCGGTCGACAGCCTTGCTTATCAGCACAAGGTTTTGTTCGTGGTTGCATGTGGGAATGACGGTGATGAACAGCATCCGTTAAATCGAGTTCAATCACCTTCGGACGCAATCAATGCTTTAGCGGTTGGTGCAAGTTCTTACCAAACCCATAAAAGTAAACTTGTTCATGTGAGAGCCGATTACAGTTGTGTGGGTCCAGGTCGTGAGGGAAGCAAAATGAAGCCCGACCTCGTGGCTTTCGGTGGATGTTCCAATCATCCTTTTCATTTGGTCTCAACATCGCACGGAAAGCGTCTTGCCGCACATGGAACGAGTTTTTCTGCACCGTTGGTCTCACGGCTTGCGGCAGAGACAATGGGTAGAAGCGACCGCATTGGCGCACTCATGGCAAAAGTCCTCATGATGCATACTTCGCAAAGCCCCAACGGAGTTCCTGATCATGAATTTGGATTCGGCCTGATCCCAGAAAATGCCGAAGAAATGCTTTCGTGCTCCGAAAAACGAGTCACAGTTTTGTTCCAGGGTTCAATGCGGTCTGGAACTTATGCGAAGCTTCCGATTCCGTTCATCAATTGTGAAGACAAAATTGGCTCTTACAAACTTCAATGGACCATTGGAATCAGTACCAAGCCTGATTCACTTAACCCCGAAGAGTATTCGTCGACTTGCATTGAGGACACTTTTTATCCGCACAGCCACATTTATAGCTTTTCGAATCCAAAATCAAAAAAGCGAGAATATAAAATTCTCGATGTCAGACATGATACTGATGCGACTAAAGAGTTGACCGCAAAGGGCTGGAAAAAAGCGCAATTTCCAAAAACTGCCTCTGGGAATATTCATAAGAAATCTGAAAAGAATCTTCGACAGCAAGACTTGAAATGGGACACGGTTGTAAAACGAGAAAAAGGCGGTCGCTTAAGCAAGGTTTGCGATCCATTTTTAGTTTTACACGCGATGGGGCGAAACGAACACGAACCAGATATGGACCCGCTTCACTACGCCGTTGCTGCGACTATCGATGTTTCATCGTATCGTGGTGATTTATATAACGACATTCTCAATCGCTTTAATGCGCTTACTCCGATTGAAGTACGTGCGGTAAACGAACTTTTTGTTCGAACTTAGTAGATTCGAAGATATACAGAAGGGAGGTCACATGATTTTACAATCGCCAGGATTCCGCTCCCAGCTTATCTTCACAGCCTTTGATGGAAAATCCGAAGATTATGGCGACCACTGGGCGATTCATACTCTGAGTAATCCAAATTTTTTCTGGGGCAATCTGCTCATTTTTGATCGACCACCGAAACGTGGAGACTTTAAAAAGTGGACAGAATCTTTCCATAAGGAATTTACTGACCCTCGGATTTACCACATCACTTTAGCCTGGGATTCACCAACTGGTGAAGTTGGTGACACAAGCGAGTTTATCGAAAACGGCTTCAGACTTGAATCAACCGCTGTTTTGTCTGCGACTTCGGTCGTAAAACCACCAAAGCTGAACGAACAATTGCAAGTGAAGGTTATTTCTAGTTCCGACGATTGGGAAGACATGATTCAAATACAGATGGCTTCAGCTCATGACCATTTGTCTCTAAGCGAATGGGAGAGTTTCTACAGGAAACAGGCTACGCGGTATCAAGAAATGGAGAAGGCTGGCTTTGGTCACTGGTACGGTGGGTTTTTCGAAGGTAAACTTGTATCTGGCTTAGGAATTTTCCATCGCAATGGCCTTGGCCGTTTTCAAACCGTCAGTACCCATCCAGATTTCCAAAGACGAGGCTTCTGCCAAACACTGGTGTACTTATCTTCGCTGAAAGCTCTGAACTCCGGCCATGTTGAAGAACTGGTTATGTGTGCCGATCCTGATTACCATGCCATAAAAATTTATGAGTCGGTCGGTTTCCAACGTCGCGCTCTCGAACATGGAGTTTACTGGTGGGATAAAGCGAGGGAAAAATGACAGAAAAAAATGTGCATCAACCTTATTTCGCCGTCATTTTTAGCTCGAAGAGGTCGGGTGAGGATGACGAGGGCTACGGCAAGATGGCTAATCGGATGGTGGAGTTAGCTCGTAATCAAAAGGGTTTTCGCGGTATCGAAAGTGTGCGAGGGACCGATGGAGTGGGAATTACGATTTCTTATTGGAACACCCTTGAAGACATCTCATCTTGGTAGATAAATTCCGAACACCTTGTTGCGCAGGAGTATGGAAAGACCCGCTGGTATGAATCATTCACAACAAAAATTTGCAGAGTTGAGCGCGAATACTCCTTTGGAGGTCGTTGATGAAGCTTTATCGCGGATTAAAGTCATCTGAGTTCAAAGTTTTCGACACAAAGCTGGCTTCTCACTCCGTCTCGATCTGGGAAAAAATCCTCAAGGAAAGGATTAAAGGCAATTTTCATTTTCCAGAGGCCCTTTCTAAAGACATCGTTGAACTTGAAAAAATAAATCGCCTAAGGCGTCAGAACTTTACCGACAATAAATCCATTGCACTTGCGTACGCTAAAGAAAATCGCGGACTTCTTTTGGAGATCGATGTGAACATTGGCGATGTCTTGAAATACTTCCACTTAGAATTTCAGAACTTCGGAAAGCGGAAGAAAAATTTTGAACTTGTCTACGTCGTAGATGCAGCTTCTCTTTTTCGAAATGCAAAAAAATGGAAGTTAAAAGAGATTTGTCCAAGGCTTGAAGGAGGGAATAAATGAATATCCAACCGATTCACAAAGCATCCTGTCACTGTAAGGCCGTACAGTTTGAGCTGCACCTCCCAAACGGCTTGGAAAGTCCTCGGCGCTGTGACTGTTCTATGTGTCGAATGCGCGGTGCTATTGCCGCATCGGTCAGCCTAGATGGATTAAAAATTACTCAAGGAGCCGACAAGCTTGCCCTCTATCAATTCAACACTATGACGGCAAAGCACTACTTTTGTTCAGTTTGCGGAATCTACACCCATCACCAACGCAGGTCGAATCCGAATCAGTTTGGCTTCAATGTCGCTTGTCTTGAAGGTGTAAACCCATACGAGCTTGGTGAAGTTCCAATCATGGACGGTATTAACCACCCGGCAGATAGAAAGCAAACGATATAAATTCAGTTTTTCTCTAACTCCTATTTCCTCGAACCCACTGCAAAACAGCTTCGGCATTTTCGTTCGGTGGAAAAACAGGATAGAAAACCTTTTTGAATTTTCCGTCTTGAAGAATGAAGGCCATTCTTTTGATAAGCCGCACAGAATTGTATTTGAATGTTGGAAGATTTAAAGCGTCGGTAAATTTAAAATCTTTGTCGCTTAGAATTTCAAATGGAATATGATTTCTTCGAGCGAATTCCTTTTGGTAATCGGAATCTTGCGAGCTAAGTCCATAGACGTTGAAGCCTTCCCTTTCAAATTCCTTATGCAAATCTCGAAAGCCGCAAGACTGAGGCGTGCAACCTCTTGCTCCTGGAATTAAATCCCAATCTGAGGGTGCCGGCTTATTTGGCTCACCAGTTCGGGGATAAATAAAAACTACGGTTGGTTTTTTGGATTCCAAGGCTAAATCAACCATACGTTCAGCCGTTGAAAGAAGTTGAATTGATGGAACCCGCATTCCTGATAGGTGATCACAGGCTCCATCATCTTCTGGTATTGGCAAGTTGGAAGGCAAATTCATCAAGTCTCTGGTCACGGGTATAACTCCTGAAGATTCCATAGGTCATTTTCTTTAAAAAAATGCCGTCTATGATGCCTGCGAGATTCTCCACCTTCCCAAAACTCGACTTCGATTGGGATGAGTACTACACCTCCCCAATGTTTTGGTCTTGTAAGGTCAGGACTTGTATTCTCAAGGTCTGAGCATCGTCGAAGAAAATGATCAAATGACTCTTCAAGAAATCGACTTTGTTTTGAAAGCGTCGCAGTTACTTGACTGCCTAAATCACGACTTTTGAAGTAGTCTTCACTTTCAAATGCAGAAAGCTCTTTGCATGCTCCTCGAAGTCTTACTTGTCTTCTCTTGTAGGGCCAAAAGAAAGTCATAGCCACGGCCGGATTATTTTTAATATCTAATCCCTTTGCACTCTCATAGTTTGTGAAGAAAGAAAGTCCACCTTCACGTTGGCCTTTATAGTTTATCGTTCTCACAGACGGATTATTATTGGCATCAACTGTGCCAAGCGCAGCGATCTCAGCACCTCTTCCCATTGCTGATTTTGCTTCTAAAAACCATTCTTCGAATTCAACCAAAGGTTCATCATGTCTCATAGACGTTTTCTGATTTCTTGGGCCACTACTTCCAAACCTTTTCTAAGCTTCTGAACTGAGTTTTGAGCAAATCCTATTTTTGTTCCGTGAAGATGAGGTTCACCAAAAAACCAGTCTTGAGTTCTCATATCTAAAAAGACTTTTTTCTCAGCCGTTGCCGCAGCCAAGTCCTTAAGAGAAACTTGTTTCGGAATTTCAAGCCAGAGAATTGGACCACCTCCCGGTTTCGTCCAACGTACTCCATCGGGCATGAATTCTTCCAACAACTTGAGGCAAACTTGATAACGTTCATCAAGTGCTTCTTGCAGTCGCTTCAAATGTTGGTCGAAGTACCCACGGTCCAAGAATTCGAAAAGTGCAACCTCTATAAGAGTTGGATTTCCGAGAGAGCTAACTCGCTTCGATGCAAGCAATGAATCAATATTTTTATCATTGCCTGGAGGCGCCGATTTCCAAAGGGGCCATTTCCGCCGGTTTGCCGAGCCCAGTGG
>CAYPZY010000069.1:0-10489 GCA_964415155.1 uncultured Bdellovibrionales bacterium | reverse complement strand
GCCATAAGATTTCACGCAAAACAGCTCTCATCGAAAGCAGTCTCTGGATTAGTATTGCTCTGCTTTTTAATTTATGGTTTGGATCAACATTTGGTGCAGAACTAGGGCTTGAGTTCTTAACGGGCTACCTCGTTGAAAAGAGCCTCAGTGTCGACAACCTTTTCGTCATCCTCCTCATTTTTGGCTCCCTTCGCATACCCGCTCAGTTTCAGCATCGCGTGCTATTCTTTGGTGTGCTTGGCGCCGTTGTTTTAAGAGCCTTTTTTATCATCGTAGGAGCCCGCTTACTGCACCACTTTCATTGGGTACTTTATCTCTTTGGGGTGATCCTTGTCGTGACCGCCATCAAATTTTTATTCGACAAAGACGATCAAACAAATGTTGGTGAAAACTGGTTTGTGAGATTGGCAAAACGGTGGCTGCCTGCCACGGATAATCTAAACAGTCACCATTTTACCGTTGTCGAAAATGGCGTGCGCAAGGTCACCCCTCTTTTTTTTGCGCTTGTATCAATTGAGATTACTGATTTAATTTTTGCAGTAGATTCAATCCCCGCAGTTTTTGCGGTCACCCAGGATGCTTTTGTCGCCTTTGCTTCTAATATCCTTGCAATACTAGGTTTACGCGCCCTCTACTTTGTCCTCGCGGACTGGGTATCTACTCTTCGCTACCTAAAACCTGGGCTTGCAGCAGTACTGGGATTTATCGGCGTAAAAATGCTCCTTCTCGACGTATTTAAGATTCCAAGTTGGGTTTCATTGTTAGTTGTATTTTCAATACTATTAACAGCTGGTTTAAGTTCCTGGTATGTAGGACGACAGAAATAGCACACCACACAAACTAAACCTGGCGCCGATCTTGCTCATCACATTTCAATAAATCTCACGGGAGTTAAATTTGTGAAAAAAAGTCCCGGTGGTGGCTTCATGTTTGCCACAGGCATTGAAAATAGTTATCCGACAATCCACGGCGGCAAAACTCGCATTGACCAAATGGAAAAGTGCGGTCATTACCGCCACTGGTCCCTTGATTTTGATTTGGTTCAGGATATTAATATTTCTTTTCTCCGCTATGGGCCTCCTATTCACAAAACATGGTTGGCTAGCGGTAAATATGATTGGGAATTCGCCGATCTCACTTTTGCAAGTTTGTGTGAACGTAACATTGTACCCATTGTCGATCTTTGCCATTTTGGCGTTCCCGATTGGCTGGGAAATTTTCAAAATCCTGATTTTCCCGAGCAGTTCGCCATTTACGCCCGTGATTTTGCGAAACGGTTCCAATGGGTTCAGCTCTACACTCCAATCAACGAAATGTTTATTTGTGCTCTTTTTTCGGCACTCTATGGTTGGTGGAATGAACAAAACACAACTGATAAAACCTTCGTTACCGCACTTAAACATATCGTTAAAGCCAATGTTTTAGCTATGGACGAAATTCTACGAATTCGCGGCGATGCTTTTTTTATTCAAAGCGAGTCGACGGAATATTTTCATGCCGATGATCCCGACGCGATTAAACCAGCTGAAATCATGAATGCACGGAGATTTTTATCGCTTGATTTAAATTATGGCCGGCGAGTTGAGTCTGAGATGTATGAGTACCTGCTGGATAATGGTATGACTCGCGAAGAATATCATTTCTTTTTAGGCCGTGGATTGAAGCATCACTGTATAATGGGCAACGATTACTACGTCACTAACGAGCACCGTGTTTCAGCACAAGGAATCTCCCGCGCTGCGGGCGAAGTCTTTGGATACGATGAAATCACGCTGCAATACTATGATCGCTATTTACTCCCCGTCATGCACACTGAGACTAATTTGATGGAAGGACCAAATGGCGACGAAGCAGTGAACTGGCTATGGAAACAGTGGTCCAATGTCTTGCATATTCGTAACAAGGGAATTCCGATGGTAGGCTTCACTTGGTATTCATTAACAGATCAGGTGGATTGGGATACAGCCCTTCGCGAAGAAAATGGCCGAATAAATCCTCTGGGGCTTTATGATTTAAATCGCAAACCGCGACGAGTAGGAATTGCTTACAAAGAGCTTATGAATTCGTGGCGGCAAGTTTTACCTACACAAAGCGTTTGCTTACGAGTTCCGATAGTACCCCCTTGTGAGCATGAGGAGTTCTGGGCCAAGCAACAAGCGCGAGAAATTAAATCAGATTTTGAAACTGGCACTGCCGCCCCGGCAAATCGGTGATCTATGGCTTTCATACGGAGATTTCAAAATAAAGTAGCTATTGTAACAGGCGCCGGCAGTGGGATAGGCCTCGCAACAGCTCTGCGCCTCGGAGTTGAAGGGGCTTATGTGGTACTAGTGGACGTAAACGAAACGCGTTTGCAAGATGCTAAAAAGTTACTGCAAGAAAATCACTGCCAACAACCTTTAATTTGTGTTTGTGATGTTTCAAATCCCACAGAAGTTGAAGCCGCCGTTAACAAAACTTTAGCGAATTATAATCATCTCGATGTTATCATTAATAACGCCGGCCTTATGGTTTTCAAAAAACTGGAAGATCATTCACCTGAGGACTGGATGCGCGTGCTTGGCGTAGACCTCTTAGGGGCCTTTTACTTTATCCGCCAAGGTTTCTTTCATATGCTCAATGGCGGCGCTATCGTCAACGTCTCAAGTGTTCATGCCGTGGAGACAACTCCACAAGTTACATCGTATGCAGCCGCTAAAGCTGCAGTTCTTTCGCTAACTCGATCGGCTGCCGTTGAAGGTAAAGCAAAAAAAATTCGCGTGAACGCCGTCCTGCCAGGAGCGGTTGACACGCCAATGCTCTGGGAGAATCCAAATATTAAGGCGGGTCTTGAAATTGTAAAAAAAGGCGACGTCGGAAAAAGCGATGATATCGCGGCAGCTATTGCCTATTTGGCCTCCGATGATGCGCACTTTATTCAGGGCACGAGTTTACTCATTGATGGCGGTAGACTGGCGCATCTTTAGAATTGCCTCCCTTGCTTATTCACGCAAAATTTTTTCCACCCATTCACCAAAAGCATTGATAAACTTACGAGCGAATTCGCGAGTTGAATCATTATTTATTTTTCCCCGCTCATCAAATATTTTTGAGGCACCACCAACATAAGCCTCAGGCTGCTGCATACAAGGCATATTTAAAAACACTAGCGTCTGGCGAAGGTGATGATTAGCTCCGAACCCGCCTGCGGCGCCAGGCGATACACTCATAACAGCGCACGGTTTTCCCTCCCAAACACTTTTTCCGTAAGGACGTGAACCAATATCGATCGCATTTTTAAGGACCCCCGGTAGAGAACGATTATATTCTGGAGTCACGAACAATACAGCATCGAAGGGACGCACTTTATTGCGAAATTCCACCCATTCTTTAGGTGGTGAATCATCAAGATCCTGATTATAAAGCGGCAAATTACCAATTTCCACCATATCAAACGCAAGCGCCGAAGATGCAAGCTCAACTAGGTTATTAGCCATCTTGCGATTAAAAGACTCCTTGCGCAGACTTCCGACGACGATAGCGACTTTTCTTTGGTTCATATTTTCTCCTTACAAATCTGTTTTGCAATATCTGCCCCAAGCAAAATTGTGAACTAGATGGGGGAAAGGGCGACTTAATGTCTCAGTTATAAAGTCGATAGCGAGGAAAATTACCCTTGCAAACCTACTACTTTAGCACTGCACTACCACCGTCACGAACTTGATAGCAAAGCTTCACACCTGGCACACCGACGGCTTTCCCCTGCGGAAACACGAAGTTCATATAGATCTTACCATCTTCGCGCCACATTATTTTTCCTATTAACACGCCTTTGTCAAAACGTGCAAACAACGACGGATGTCCTGAGTTGTGCCATTCCCAAAATTCGCCATGAGGAAGTCCCTCTTTATATTCATAGTGAAATCGTCGATGGCCATCGGCAAACCAACCTTTGTGAACGCCCGAGTTCTTCCCACCCGAAAAATTTCTTAAGGCGACAATTTGGCTGGAGTTTGGCAGATACTCCAACTGTTCGCCATGAGGAACGCCTTTGTAATATTGAGTATCACGAACTGTGCCTGTTTGAGCAAAATTTTCTTCAACCACTCCAGAAAAATTGCGGCCCTGATGGATAAGCTTTCCATTGTTAAAGCTAACGTCAACCGAAGGTCGCACAATACGTTTGTTGCAGGCACTTAACATTAAAAGGAGAACCGCCAGATACTTCATTTTAATAACGTTTGAGCATCGCGTGCTAGGTCATCGATAGAGTCTAAACGAGCGCCAGCGTAAACTCCACGAAGTCTTTGCTCGTTATCTATTAGGTAAATATTTTCAGAGTGAAGAAAATCTTTATCACTCAGCTTACCTCGTGAGTTTTCTCGGGCAGAGAAAGTGTCGGCACTAAAACTATTCCGCGCGAGATCGTAGATTTCCTTGCGCCCACCGGTAAGAAGCCGCCACTTCTGATATTCGATAGCGTTTTTCTTTGCGAAATTTTGCAATACACCGGGCGTATCAGATTCAGGAGTTATTGATAGGGAAAGCATCACAACTCGCGAGTCGCTTTTAAATTTCTCCTGAATCTTACGCAAGTTTTTTGTCGTTAAAGGACAAACGCCAGGACATTTACTAAAGAAGAAAGAAACAATACCTATCTTGTCCTTCAAGTAATCCAACTCCACAGCTTTTCCTTGCTGATCTCTTAAAGAAAAAGACAAAAGTTTTCGCGGTTGCAGATTTTCTGCGGCTAAATTCCAAACAGGCCTTAGATCATTTCCGGCCAGATAGGGAAGCCCACTACCTCCCTCACTGGCCAAGGCAGACATCTCAACAGGATATTCTTGAGAAATGCTGGGAGAATTAACACACGCAGAGAGAAAAACCAGGCAGGCCAGCCACTTCATTGCACCGAGCCCTTTGAACCCTGAAAGTAACTACCAATAATATCGGCATTGACTCCAGATCCATTGGTCACATGATAGCAATAAGTTCCCGATGAAAAATGTGTTGTTGTGCACGAAACAGCGTGGGTAGTGGCATTAAGTGTCGGATAGGTTCCATTTTGCTTCTTCTTACCGTAAACGGGATAACCGTCGAGCATGACGCCAATAAGTTTGTCGTCGTCGTCAGTAAGATAATAAGGTTCTGTGTGGTGATGATACTTCCCTGAGCTCTGGGGGTGACCGTCGCCGTTATCCATTGTCGCGAACTCCGTGGCCAAACTATCGCCGGGAGCCGCTTGATTGTTGAAGATACAGACGCCGTATGTAGTAACGCCAATACAATCCAACCCCGAACCTGTGGTCGAGTCATGTCCCGAACTTTTATAAGTTGGAGTTTTAGGAATATACATCGTAATAGACTGACTGGAGATCGTGTTGGGGTTCTTGCTACGAGCGGCGCCGTCAGACAAACCTGTTGTTGGAAATGTCGTATTATTTCCGGAGGAAACTGAGTAGTACCCTGTTTTGTAAGGCGGCAAATCATTTAAAATAAATTTGTAGCTTGTGTCGCAAACTTGCACATCTACACAATGAAAATTATTTTTGATCCAATCGGGTGCATCTGACGCGATATTTGTTGTGCAAGAAATGGCAGTTGGCCCATTAATCATAATCGATATCGTTTCCACAACATCGGTTCCAGAAGTACAATTTTCACTGGAACTTGAACTACTACAACCCCAAACAATCAGACCAATCACAATCACACCAAATATACCTAACGAAATACGCATAACTCTCCCTTGTTTTGATAATCTTAACAACTCCACATTTCGCAAGGACGTCCAGAAAAGCTGATCCCGGCCAAAGTCTTGTGGGATTTGTTACGTCTTCGTAATATCCTACTAATATGAATGAATTTGATTTTGAAGGTACAGTCGTTTTAGAAAAATTAGCAGGCATTGGTAAACTCGAGGACTTTTTTGAAGCCGTCGATTCTGATGATTTCAAAGCCGCTGCCGAACTCATGAAGATGGCCAATATAGACCAGGCTACAATTTCAATTGTGATTAAAAAAATGAACGAAGCCGATGGCGAACACTAAATAAAGACACCGCACGATCCTCACTGACGTCAGGATTAATTCAGCTTACATATCTCCGGTTTTTCTAAGATTTTTAATAAATTCTCAATGCGCCGGTGATCGCTCAAAAAAGACCGCGTGCATTCCGCCCAAAAGTATTCCATTGTCTTTATCGACCACGTCATGTTCGAGATCAGGTTTTTGCTATACATTTCATTCGCAATTATCGCAGGAAAGTAAACTTCACCCAAAACTTCTTTGGACGCTAAAACCTGCCAATCACTTAGAAGTTCATAAAACAATTTGTTAAATTGGATAATTTTTTCGTTGGCTTTCTCATACTCAACGGCTAAATCAGGATTTTCCTTTTTGGCCGCACGCACACGTTCATCCACAATATCTGCATTTTTTGTATTATACGACATCGGTATAGCACATCCCTGAGCGGTCAAACGCTTGCGAATTTCTGATGTAGCAGCTTTTAAGTAGTCAGAGTACGGCGCCTCACCGTCGTACGACAGATCTTCTTCCCCCTCTTGCCCATTGATCAAGTTCTTCACCTTTTCGGTAAAGGCCAACATTTTCGTCTTTGCTTCTTCGTTAAGACCTTCATGGTCGGAAATATCAATAAACGTAAGGTGTAGATCCTTTAGAACTCCCATTACTTCTAGATAATAATATTGTGAAGGCATGCGCAAATTCGTGATCGAAACCCATTGCTTATTCCGCCAATAACCACCGGTTCCCGTACCAATCAAATCAATTTGTAACCGTGGCGACAGATCGTTATAAGCTTTCGTCGCAATGGCAAACTGCTGACTTATCTCTAACTTGTTTTTAAAAAGTTCCTCGCCCTGAAGGGCTTGCAAGCTGTTTTCCACTGCCGCCGGCACAAACGAAGTTGCCAACGTGTACTTGTAAAGGCCCTCTGCTTCGTACCGCGCAAATGGCGCTAATGCTTCCGAGATTTTTTGCAAATTAACAACGGAAACAGGAATCGGAGGCTGGCTCTCTTGTTGTGGATGAGGACCACACCCCAGCACATAACTCACGAGCACGATCAATGAAAAAATATTTTTCATAAATCCTCCAATTTTGCAGAAATCTAGGCTCGGCAAAAATCGTTGGCAATCATTTGAGGATTTGCGTAATGAAATTTAAATGGGACAAATATTCTAGAGTTTTTTTGTCGTAGTGAAAACGATCGTCCCTTAGTTGGCTCCGGCACATTGACGTTTAAGTGATTTAACCACGGTGCAAGTAACATCACGATCGATCTCAGGGAAAAAGGGTACATTTGGGATTTTCAAATCTAAGGTGTCTTTAATACCCTCATTATTGATTTTTAAATGGAACTTATCTTTAATCTCAAACTCACAAGGATTTACTCGTGAAGCTGATTCATCCTGAAAAACATATTCACTGCCAAGTATGCTGATTGCAGCAACAGAGACTAAATATTTATCGTCTTGGTCTTGTTTTAAAACCACTTGGAATCCGCCATCTAAAGAGCGAGTGGGTTTACAAATACCTAAGATTTTGTGAACATCACCAGGTTTCGAAAATGCCTTAAAACTTAACAGTATTCCAAAAATTGTTAGTAGTGTGATGGAGAAAAGCGCCTTAGGCGTGATATACGCTAAATGATTCATGAAAACCTCAGTTTAGTTCCTAAATTGCAAAGGCAATGCCCGCTGGGGCAAAAAGGTACACATCTATAAAATACTGGATCGAGTTCCTAAAGTACGTTACGCTTTCCATCAAATGAAAAAACTCATAGAGGGCATTGTTGAATTTAGACGTACCGTCCGCGACGGTTACCGTGAAGCTTTTGGTAAACTTGCAACCGGTCAAGCACCTGATACTTTATTTATTGCTTGTTCAGATAGCCGCGTGGTTCCGAATCTTTTTGCTTCGACAAATCCTGGCGACCTTTTTGTTTTAAGAAATGTGGGAAATCTTATTCCCGAGTCCAACAAAGATGGAATATCCACTGGTGATGAATCAGAGGCGGCCGCCATCGAAATTTCTGTACTTACTCTTAATGTTGAAAACATTATTGTTTGCGGCCATTCCGAGTGTGCGGCCATGAAATCTATTCTGGCAAACAGACAATACGTTATTCCGCCGAATTTACGCAGTTGGCTTCGCCATGGGGATGAGGCACTTCGCCGCCTAAACGCGGGTACTACGCTCGACTCGAAACTTCCTTTGCATAACCAACTCTCTCAACTGAATGTTTTATTACAAATGGAACACGTCACTTCCTATCCCGTTGTGCAAAAACGGATCAGTGAGGGTTCCTTATCTGTTCATGGTTTCTGGTTCGATATCGCGAAAGCGGATGTCTACGCTTACGAGGACGACATTAAAAAATTCGTCCTCATCGATGAAGAGGAAGCTCATCGCTTGTCGAAACGTCTCGCAAAAAAGCAATAGTCACTTCAGTTTTTTCGACAAATTGATAGCGTCAAAGGGTGAATACTTTTTTACTTCCGTATCAAAATAAATATAGGCGTCTCGTCTCTTTGGCGGCGCCGACGATTCACAAATAGTTTGCGCATTTTCAGGTTCGCCACCATCCACCCACTTTTCCACGCGTTCAGCCCACCAAGATAAAACTTGGTCAGGGTAACCTTTTTTATATTGTTTCTCCTGACCGTGCATTCGCGCGTAAATAAAATCGGCGGTGACATCTTCCATGTAGGGCCATTTATCATCCCCCGAGTGACCAAAAACTATCGCCACACCAAAATTGCGAAGTAACTCAACGAACTCCGGGTTCATAAAACTTAGATGGCGAAATTCAAATGCATGGCGAATGGGTTGCCGGCCCATGAATTCAGTAACACTGCGACCATTCATCTTATCCGTGTGCTTTTGCGCAAGTTTAACTGCGCTTACGCCATCGTAAGGCAAAAGTTCGAGAAATTTTTCAAAACGATCGTCCTTAAGAACCACATTCGGTGGAAACTGCCAAAGTATAGGTCCCAGTTTTTCTTTAAGGCAAAAGACACCCGATGCAAAGAAATTGGCGAGAGGTTCCTCCACATCTTTGAGTCGACGAATATGCGTGATATACTGAGGTGCCTTCAAAGAAAATGTAAACCCAGCGGGTGTTTCCTCGTACCACTTTTGAAAAGATGAAGGCTTTTGCAGAGAATAAAAAGTACCGTTAATCTCTATCGAATTTACTTGTCTACTTGCGTATTCTAATTCTTTTTTTTGCGAGAGCCCTTTGGGATAAAAACCGCCGCGCCATCCTTCAAATGTCCAACCTGACATTCCTACGGAGATCATAAGCGCTTGCGACAGCGAACGATCGAGGTATCTTCAAAACCTTTAGAACTTGCTGATTTGAAAACTAATCCTTCAATATGTTCATCCGTGTTCGCCAGAACTTCCATACATTTCACAGAGGTCTTTAAAAGTGGAAGTGTTTGAATATTTGGCGAGATGTACATTTTGGGTAATAACTTCCAGCGTTCCTCATAGCTAAGACCACGAAGAATCTTATTATTCAATTTTAAAACATCGAAGATAAATAATTTATTTTGTGGTTTAAGCCATTCGCTATCAATGACAGTCCAGCCATCTTCCAAATCAAAGATACGGCCTAACTCCTTAACGATTTCATCCGGTAATAATTTTTTATGAGGGCTCCCCTGACGATTGTAAGCAATTGGCTCCTTATCCGGATGTAAATGGATCTGCGCCCGATGCCCGTGTATTTTTGTTTGCCCTACCCAACCTGCACGTAAAATCTTTTCTACCGACTCTAAGGTCGGACTGATTTCTGTCTTAGGATGCATGGCTTTAATGAAGGCAGACGTCGACACGAAACTCCGCTTTGGTGAAAAAATGGTTTCTTCGAAAATACCAGGAAGTGCCATGTCCCGCAACATAGCCAAGGGACTGCCTGAGAAGCAAATAGATTTTAGCGAATATAATTTTTGATTCTGAGTGCCTTAAGAATCTCCAGAAGTTCATCTGGTTTTTTGGCGTATTGTTTGGCCTTTTCTGCAGCATTGGGACTTGCCTTCATAAGCATCGGTTTAAAAAGGTTTTCCAGAACTTCTGCTGGCAGAGTTTGCAGCGCTTCAACAACCGCATCGTAATTAGCCTCAAGAACTTTGGCATCAAATTTAATACTGGCAAAATCCCTGACGATTAAATCTTCCGCAGCTTTTTTACCAAAATTTTTGGTAAACTCTTCGACGTCCTCGTCAGTAAGACCGGCGCTTGAATCCATTACGACGTACGTAACCATGGTTTCTTCACCAAGAAGTTTAAAGGACTTATTTTTACCACTAAGCAGACGCTTCACGTATTCATTCTCGGAATAGCCAAGGATAGTATTTTTGTGAATTGTCGCTTCACCTTCAAAATGTTTTGCCTGATCCTGACATTCGCGGAAAGAATCAATCGCTTCCGCAACTTCGGCCGGAGGCGATATTGTATCTCCCGCTTCCGTTGTTTC
>CAYPZY010000068.1:0-10496 GCA_964415155.1 uncultured Bdellovibrionales bacterium | reverse complement strand
TGGATTTAGCCGCGGCGCTCACACAGTCAGGCGGCTTGCTGACGTTTTAGGTAGATGCGGTTTGCTCTATCCTGGCAGTGATAACATGGTTCCTTATGTTCTTCGCATGTATGAAAGTGACGAAAAACAAGAATTACTTGAGCCCTTTAAAAATACCTACACGCGAAAGTGTCCAGTGCATTTTCTCGGGGTGTGGGACACGGTTTCAGCATTATCGAGAATAATCCCGCGCTCCAAACTCGATGGTATACTCAGTAGCGAAATCAGTTATGCTTACCACGCCGTCTCCATCGATGAAAAACGTCTACAATTTCCACCCAATCTCTTTAATCAAAAAAGTGTTGGCTCACATCAAACTGTCGAAGAAGTTTGGTTCGCAGGTGTACACTCCGATGTCGGTGGCTTTTATGCCGAAGCGGGCCTTTCCAATATCGCACTAAAGTGGATGTTCGAAAAAGCAATCAAACTGGGGCTAAAAGAAATACCAGGGTCTTGCGCTGGTATTAAAACTGATCCCAAAGATAAAATTCATAAGTCATGGACAGGAATTTTTTGGTTTGTACCTTGGCACGTTTACATCATTCTATTTTTGGGGGCCTTGCTGCTTGTACAAATTGGTCTCGCTTACTTGAATCTCTTTTGGGATGTTTCTGATCGACCGCTTTATGGAGCATGGTTTTTCATAAAGGAAAATTGTATTTTGTCGCTAGTGATTTTCGTGGCTCTAATTTTCGCCACAAAGTGTAGACGAAAAATTCCCGATAATGCGAAAGTTCACAACAGTGTTAAAGTTCGCATGGGAGAATGTAACTACCATCCTAAGAATCTAGAACATCTAAAGAAGGATGGAAAAATTATTTGGGTTGACTAGAGAATGCCCTCGCAAAATCCCCACCTTCTAAACAATCTCCGTCCAAAGACCCACAGACACCTTGATCAAAGCCAGGGAGCTCTGTTCCAAAAATCGCTAAGCCTGCTCGCGATTATTAGGCAAAACCAAATAATCTTAAGCAAAGCTAAAGCAATCTGCAAAAAGAACCGAATATAAAAACATCGTTGGTGACGACGTTTCGACATTGTGGACCTCCTTTCCGAGTTCGGATAGAAGGTCTACTTTAAGAGGATCTTGCGAGAGCAATGATCCTCTTTGCATTTTCTGGGCTTAGATTGCTGACAGATTTATAGTGAAGCTACATGTCCCCATCTAATTGTATTGAGCGTGAACATCAGGCTGAAGTTGTCGTTTCTGATTATGTAATGGAATAGCTTTCTCCAACAAAACAAACTGACCTTCTTGAGGAGCAAAAGTGAACACCTGTCCGGTTTCAAATTTATAGACCCAGGCATGAATCTTTAGATCACCTCTAGCCAGCAATGCCGCTACAACGGGATGAGTTTTTAAATTCTCCACTTGTACCAATACATTTTCTTGAATGGTCGCATTCAGTAATTGCTCACCGTGAAGATGCTTGTAATTCTCTTTCATAATTCTTTGTGTGGCATCGGCATTTTTCAACCAAACGGCGGTTGTCGGTAACTCCTTTAAAATTGAAGGCTCTAGCACTCCCTTCATAGCACCGCAATGCGAATGTCGGCACACGATAATCTCTCGAATCCCTAAACCCACTAGCGCAAATTCTATTGTGCCAGCTTCACCCCCGATGGGACTACCGTGCGTAGGGATGAGATTTCCCGCATTTCTAATAATAAACAAATCGCCTGGCTGGGTTTGCGTCAGCATGTTTGGATTTAAGCGAGAATCTGAACACGTAATAAATAGTGCCTCAGGTTTTTGACCGTCAGCCAAGTTTTTAAAAAGCTCCCTGTTTTCTGCAAAAGCTTTCTCTTGGAACTTCTTCACACCGCGAACCAATTTTTGCATATTCCCCCCTTAAGATTTTAAGTTTTAATACTTCCTGGTAATTCTAAAAATTGATCTTACAAAATATCTAGAAACAATTAAAATGGATAAAAAGTATCACCGTTATTGCTTTAAGTTATAGGTGAAAACACATCCCAATTATTTTGGCGGACGAGTAAAAACGCCACCTATCCCTTTTACGGCCTCATGAACACGTCTAGCCTTGGCCCTTTCCCTAACACGTACTTTATCACCAAACCGATTCAGACGTTCGAGCATGTGGTCTACCAAATCGGCCAGTGCCGCATACAGATTGGAATTTATTTTCTCAATGGCAATCCCCTTATATCGTCCTTTCGAAATAAAAAGTTTTACTTTAAAAACGTCTGGCCCCGCCTGAGTTGGTGAGTTTTCCATCTCTAAAGTGACTTGAATTCCACCACCATTTAAGTCAGGAAATTTGTCCACCAATAGTTTAATGCGATCTTCTACGGCCTGTTTTGCTAGTTCTGACTTTTCCAAGTTCTTGAATTTAATAAGAATCATATTACATCTCCTTCAAAGAAAATTTTGTATTTGTCGCAATCGCTACCAATGCATTCAGAAGGTCGCTTCGCCTCCAAACAAGCCACTTTCAGGTGGACCAGATTGTCAGCTAACGGCCGCGCCAGCCAAGGCTCAATGCCGATCAGGCTCTGTGCCTTGTCCCAGCAATTTCTAGCGTTGATATTTGGTATTGCATCAATCCGTGTCCTTAGATTTTCGATATATTCAGAGGTACCCGACGAAACACCCAGATTGCCTTTTGCCGAGAAGTAGTCCCAGACGGTAACACCTGTCCAAATTGCCAGTGAGCTTGTCATAAAAAACCCTACTGACCCAACAATGGCGAAAATCTTTAATTTTCTTTTGAATTTGGGTTTACGCTCTAGACGTTTCCAAATTTCAAAGAAAGTAAGATTTCTCATGTGAATTCCTCCTTGTTAACCCCGAATCTTCGGATATCGTTGTTTCAAGTTCCTTACTACCGCCATCTAAGATAGCGAGAATGGGTCGGCCTTTGGGAATTTCCTCGCGCGGAGCTACTATGACCTCTCCGCCTGAAGCTAGAACCGCTTGCGCCAAGTCGTCCAGTATATCATCATCCTCATGGTCAAGATCGAATGGATGAATAGCAAGATCGCCGGTTTTCTTGTCGATCTTTCCAAAGACATTTATACCATCAGCAACAATGAGCTTTTTAACTTTTCCACTAACTGCGGCCTTTGCGATTTGGAAAATATTTTTCTTCCCGCGATTCTCCTCCACTGCCAAATTGAACTCAAAGAATGCTTGTTCCAGGATATTCCTGGCTTCAGCTTTCAGTAATTGGCGAATACGAGAGCAAATCTCGCTTAAATTTCTCTCATCGAAGGCAAAATCCGACGGCATCACTGCAACATTTTTAAATTTTAATTTTCTATCCAAACTATCGATTAATTTTTTTTGGCCGGTCAGGAAGAGACGCGGACTGAATTTTTGGGAAAACTCATCAATCCATTCGTTTAACCAGACAGGTGCATTATTTTGCAAGAAGTTTACTTTCTTAGGCAATTCTTCTGGAAGTGAAACGGAGTCAATCCGTTGAAGCAAGGTTTGATTGCCAAAGTAAAGATGTAATGACTCTTGGTTTAGTCCTAATAACAAGAAATCTCGATCAAACTGCATCCACCGAAGTAGCGGTTTGACATGGAAACTAGTTGCAACATGGCACTGTCGCTCAACCTCCACCGGTACATTTATTATTCGAAAAGAGTCTTTCGTTCTAAAAAGACCAATGTTTCCCTTCATACTTTTAAATATTCGCTCATCATTTAAAAGCAAGTCTATTGGCTCAAAAAATTTTTTCCTTTCATCTATCGTTTGAACGGAATAAAGAAAGTCATAAGCTTCACTTATTGTCTCTCGCAGCTGAGACTTTAGATCACCTAAATCTCCGCGATTCACCAAATATGCCGTTAAGTGAATACCATTTGAAGATTCCAATATCGGCTTAAGAGCTACTTTTTTTTCGGGAATCAGATTGCCTGATGATTTGAAATCGAACAAAATATCCCTTTGTTTATTTAAGTCTTCTAAATGTCGGGTCATAAAAAGGTCCTCCTTAAAGTGTTGCGAGCTTCATGCCTTCAACTCCTCAGACTTTACGGGATTTTTATGATTTGTTAAAATAGATAAAAAATCTATTTTGCAGTGTTATTCTCTATACAACAAATAGATCTCTTAACCGGGCGGCGATTTGATTTTCCATTTTCCTTTGGGCCGTCACTAAGAAAAGTTCTTCATAAACTCCCTGCAGTTGACCGATTTCAATAAGTTCGCCACTCAACACTTGACGAGTAACTGTGTGTGTTGCTGTTGCAATTAGACCCAACTCATTAATTGCCATCAGTTTCTTAACTGAAATATCTTGGCTCTCTATAATAATATTGAGTTCCAATTTGTTCAGCTTTGCCCAATGGTCCAGGTCCTGTCTTAACTTACTGTCATATGTTGGCAATATTACCGGCTCGCCAGATATAGACTGTGGAAAGTTTCTTCTGAGGCTCTTGAATCTCGGCGCTCCGTAGAAAGCGACATTTTTCTTCGTAATTGGTTTTGGATAAAGGCCCCTAGCATCTGCTCCCGTGGGCAAAAAATTGGTCAACATCAAATCCATTCGGTGCGATGTTAGTTCTCTTAGTAACTCATCGGACTTCCCCTCTGAAAGAGTGATCTGACAGGGTGAAATTTTTAGCGCATGTTTAACTAGTTGAAGTACAATTTGCTTTGGGACACTATCTAATGCCCCAAGATGCAATGAAGGTTTTAAGGGCTTGAGTCGGTCATGTAATACTTCATACATCTCAGAGCCCATTCTGAAGATGTTCTTTGAGTAATCTAAAGCCACCTTTCCTTGCTCAGTTAAAATCAGCTTCTTATGATGCCTTTCAAACAATTGAACCCCAAGACTGTCTTCAAATTGCTTTAGTTGTGCGGATAAAGTTGGTTGACCCAGCCTTAACTTTTCGGCCGCTTTTGAGACCGTGCCTTCCTCTGCTATTGTCTTAAAATAAAATAGATGATGATAGTTTATCCACTGATTCATTAGCACCTCAGGGTTTTATGTATCGTTTTAAAGTATATAGGTCAATTTTATTATCGATTTGATAGATTTTAAGTTTTTGACGATATTTGTACTGAAAGTTTTAAGGAGATAAGATGATACTATTCCCATTTAGTGATTATTGGTGGTTCTACGCAGGATTCACAGTTTTTGTGCTTGTAGTGCTGGCTCTTGATCTCGGGGTATTTCATAAAAAAGCGCACGAAGTGGGATTTAAGGAAGCTTCAATCTGGACGAGCATTTGGATAGGCCTCGCTTTAGTTTTTAGCTATCTTTTCTATCATTATGCGCGGTTTCGCTTTTCCACTCACGAACGTTACACTGCCATTCCCGGATTTAACCCAGAAGAGCAAGCGATGACTTCGGCATTAGAATTTCTCACTGGATTCGTTATCGAGAAGTCTCTTGCTATCGACAACATCTTTGTTTTTGCTGTTGTGTTCACATATTTTGGAATTCCTAAAATATATCAGCATCGCGTTCTATTTTGGGGAATTTTGGGTGCCCTCTTTTTTAGGGCCGCTTTCATTGCCATGGGTTCAGTTCTGATGACATACTCTTGGATTGTTATCTTCTTCGGTGCTCTCTTAATTCTCACCGGGATCAAGATGTTCTTTGCGGGCACAAAACCCCAGGAACTCGAGAACAACTTTATCGTGAAACAGTTAAAAAAGATATTTCGGGTACATCCAAAATTAGAAGGAGAGAGGTTTTTCTTTAGCAAGAACGGTTTGACTTACGTCACCCCGTTATTCTTAGCTCTTACTTTTCTTGAGCTCAGCGATGTCATCTTTGCTGTGGATTCTGTCCCTGCAATTTTTGCGTTAACAAAAGAACCGCTAATCGTATTCACTTCTAATATTTTTGCCATTCTTGGACTTCGATCTATGTATTTCATGCTTGCCGGAGTTATGGATAGATTCATTTACATTAAATACGGGTTGGCTTCCGTTCTGATATTCGTTGGTCTTAAGATGGTGTGGCTCAATGAAGCCTTCGGCGGTAAATTTCCAATCGTCTGGTCTTTGGGAATTATTGCCTTCCTGATTGCTTCATCAGTGGTTGTCTCCGTTGTTATGGCGCCTCTAGAAAGGAAAAAAGCTAAAACAGAATAGTCATAAGTCCGATTCTAGAAGGCCACACTCTTAAAGAATTAAATCATCGTTTTACATTAATCGCGCAAGTATCAAATCCAAATACACTATAAAGAGGACAAATACCTAGCGCCCCAGTTAATAGAGGCACAAGACCAACCAAGCCCCACATTGTTTGTGGCCCGATAAAGACGAGAGAGAGTAATCCCAGTCCCACGACTACGCGAAATGCTCGATCGAGTTTACCTTCATTTGCTTTCATACTGACTCCTTTTTAAAAGTTTCAAAATCTGCTGATCCTTTTCCTATTTCTTGTCCATTGAGTGTTACCAGATAATCGATAGGAAGAGCTTCTGCTAACATTGCGCTAACCCCGCAATACTTTGACTGCGACAATCTAACCGCTTCCAACAATTTCTCTTTTTCGACTTCTCCGTCGACAATGAAGTTCAAAACTGCCTTCTCAAAAACAACTGGATTTCCGCCAACAGAAGCTTCAACGTCCACGTCGACACGAAAGGTTTTGGGCAGCTGTCGATATTTTTTCAAAAGCGCGATCACATCCATGGCGGTACAACCTCCCAAACCCAAAGCAACAAGCTCCTTGGGAGTTGGCGCCTTACCCTTTCCGATGGGAGATTTCGCGTCCATGGCGACAACGTGGTTGTCGGTTCGACCGTTAAATTCCATTCCATCTTGCCAGATGACTGCCGTCTTCATCACTTACCTCTTTATTTAGTATGTTAAGCAACTGACTTGCCAGCGAATCCACTCGTATATTGCGTTCTACTTCACAATTCGAAACAAGTTGTCTTGACAACTGACAACTTGTCTCAAAGTCTGAACTTAAGACAAATTAGCTAATTGGAATTCGTAAATATCTTTTCCCATTTGTTGCCGGAGCTGGCAGGCGACCAGCATCTATATTTATTTGAACTGAAGGTAATAACAATTTTGGCGCCGCCAGTGTGCGATCGCGTTCTGTGCGAAAGCGAACGAATTCTTCTAACGAAGTATGCGCGCGCAACTGAATGTTCTCATTTTTCTCCTCCGCAATTGTCGCCACAAATTTTAGCGGCCTACCGTTTGGAAGGTAGTCGTGCCCTGTATAGACTTTCGTATCTTCGGGCAACTCATAGAGTCTCTCGTGTATAGAGTGATAGAGGTCCTTAGCACTACCCGCCGGGAAGTCACAACGGCCAGTACCATAATCAGGCATAAACAGCGCATCACCAACAAATACTTTTCCGTCAATAAAGTAAGATACACATGCAGGCGTGTGACCCGGAGTAAATAAAATCTTAATCTTGATCGAACCCGCAGATAATTCCTCTCCGTCTTTTAGAAGTCGATCAAACTGGCTACCGTCAGCCTTGAAATCGGACGGTAAATCAAAGACAACTTTGAAAGTCTCTTGTACCTTGGTAATATTTTCTCCTATAGCTATCTTAGCGTCTGGAAATTCTCGCTTCAAAATTTGCGACCCACTCAAATGATCTGCGTGGGCGTGTGTCTCCAAAATAAAATGAAGCTTTAGCTGTTTGGATTTTACAAATTGAATGACAGCCATCGCCGAATCCTCTTTTACTTTCGAAGCTGCTGGATCATAATCCATAACAGGGTCAATAACGATGGCGTCATGGCTTTGGTCGTCCCAAACAACATAGGTTAATGTCCACGTGTTTTTGTCAAAAAATTCTTTTACCTGTTTCATAACTTCTCCTTAAACAAAATAAAGACGGTGTAGTTGCTCGAGCAAAATAGTGATTCCCATGACAAGCGTGAACCATCCAAAAGCAGATTTTACTTTTTGTTCCTTTATCTTATGAGCAACCGCCGAACCCACAACAATTCCTATTGCCGCCACTGCGGAGAGGGTTAACAGCCGAGGCCAATCAACCACAAGACCTCGAAAAATGTCACCCAAAAATCCTAAAAGTGATTGCGACGCGATAACCATTAGTGACGTCCCCACGGCAGTTCTCATTGGTAGACCCGCCATAAATACGAGTGCGGGAATGATAAGAAAGCCACCACCTGCACCAACAAAGCCGGCAATTATACCCACTGCAGCTCCCACCATCGCTACTAAAAAAAGACGGGCCAGCGGTTTAACTTCTATCGACTTTTGCACATTTGTCCTTCTAATCATTGAAGTCGAAGCGACAATCATAAGAACTGCAAAGGCAATCATCACTAAGATCTCTTTAGTTAGTACGAAGTTATCCATTTGCGTGATTACCGCAGGAATTTGCGGAACGATGAAACCGCGAGAGAAATTAACACCAGTTACACTTAAAGCTGCAAATGCTACCCCAGCCCTAAAATCAATATCGCCATTACGAAAGTACATTACACTTCCAATAAGAGCAGCAGTTCCAACGACAAACAATGAGTAACCTGTGGCAACAGTGGGAGATAAAGAAAAGAGATAAACCAAAATTGGAACGGTCAATATCGATCCGCCCCCACCCATGAGGCCAAGTATAATTCCCATCGCAAAACTGGAAATGAGTCCCACGTATTCCATCTTTATTCTCGCAGCGGTAAATAGGGTTCTGTCTTTTTGAAAAGAAGCATTCCAATTACCATTGCACTAACAAAAAGAATTGCGCGTATATCGCCGGAAGCAAGTGATGTCACAGCTGGTCCAGGGCAAAAACCTCCAAGGCCCCACCCCACCCCAAAAAGTGCAGAACCCAATAATAAACGCACCGAAATATCTTTTCGCGTTGGAACATGCCACTTTGTATCCAAAAGTGGAGAGGATCTTCTCCTAATTAATGGATAAGTAATCATGTGAAACCCGACAGCACCAATCATAACAAAAATAAGTGAGGGGTCCCAGCTCCAGGGGTTCAAAAAATTTATAATTCTCTCAGGTTGAGTCATTCCTGATACAGCAAGGCCGATCGCAAAGACCAAACCCACCAAAAAGGAAACCACATTTCGCCAGGTGTGTGTTGGCTTCATAGTGCCACCTCCGTAAAATAGCGCGCCGCCTGAACTGTTAAGAAGCCAAAGAGCATAAAAGTTAAGGTTGCCAAGGCAGACCTCACCGAAAGTCGACTTATTCCACATACACCATGACCACTGGTGCAGCCACTTCCCATCACGGTCCCATATCCAACTAGGAGCCCAGCGAATATGACTAATGCGTTACTTCTGCCTGAAGTGTTAGCGAAGAGATCTGGTCGAACAAACTGAACCAGAAAACCTCCAACTATTAGTCCGCCAAGAAACATCCATCGCCAAACGCCATTGCGATCAAGCTTAGCAAGCGATGAAGCAAGAATTCCGCTGATTCCCGCGATGCGGCCGTTAAAAAGTAACATCACCGTTACGGCAAGACCGATAAGGCTGCCACCGATAAGTGAGTAAAGTGACTGATTTACATCCATTATAGACCCCTGCTTTTTAGACATTTTCGTTGATTTTTACTTTAATACATTATAATATCATAATATGAAAAGTCAAGACATCCAAAAGAACATTTCCAAATTGAGACGCCAAAGTGAGGTTGTCGCAAGTTTATTAAAGCAACTGTCCCACCCGCAAAGACTTCTTATTCTCTGTAGCCTAGTCGAAGAGGAGAAATCTGTTGGTGAGATCGAAGACGCCTGCGGCGCCTCGCAATCCGCCGTTTCGCAATTCTTAAAGGCCATGCGTCTCGAGGGCCTCATCGAATCCCGTCGCGATGGAAAGCAAGTTTACTATAAAGTTACCGACGAGCGAGTTCATAAGCTAATGAAAGCTTTATTTCAAATTTTCTGCTAGGTGCGTGTGTTAGTGAAATCCATCATCCTCTAGTTCGATCTTACTATTGACCGTTGTTCAATTTGTAGATACTAGTGTCTCGTGAAAATTTAAGTGGAGGATCACTATGAAAAAACTTTTTACAATTGTGTTTTTACTTTCAACTTCATCTTTAGCAAATACTAACGCGCCTCTTTTAGAGCGCAGCTATTCCCCGGGCCTTCCCATGGGCGGTGCCGGAAAATACATTGCTAGCCAATGCCAAGTCTTTGACGAATCCGTCAGAACTATCACCGTAGATCTAGTCACAGGCGAAAGAAAAAAATTTGAAAAAGCTATAAAGATTGAATCAAGTATCAGGGCTTTAATCGCAAAAGCCGCCCGTGGAACGCCAAAACTAGAAATTGGCCCCACCGATGTACCAAGCACTTACTATTACGCCTGGATTGACACATCTCCAGAACATCGTTTTGTGTTGAAAGCAACCGGCTCTCATATTGGTGAAAATGCAACGCCAGAGGCAACTAAACTGATTGGATTTACTGATCAAATCTGCCAAAGCAATTAAGCCTACCTGGCTCGCGTGACATATCTGTTGCGCGAGTGCTAACTATTGCCTTTCTGAAACAATTTTCTCTAA